>DASSUE010000234.1:0-2267 GCA_035707305.1 Gemmatimonadales bacterium | reverse complement strand
GGACGTGCGTTCCGCGGGCTACCAGGCCGACGTCCCGCCCACGATGTACTTCCCACACGCCCAGGCAGGGAAGAGCGCGTACTACACGCCCGCGGCAATGAACCTCGTGGTGAAGACGGACGGGGATCCGCTCGCGGTCGCCGGTCCGATTCGGGAGATCGTCCGTGCGCTCAGTCCGGCAACGCCGGTGTCACAGCTGCGCACGATGGAGAGTGTGGTGGCGGCGTCCGTTGCGAGCCGCCGGTTCAGCACATCGCTCCTCGTGGGCTTCGCTGCCTTGGCGTTGCTGCTTGCCGGGATCGGGATCTACGGCGTGATCGCATACGACGTATCGCAGCGGACGTACGAGATCGGCTTGCGAATGGCGTTAGGCGCCCGGAGCCGCCAGGTGGCGGGGCTCATGGTGAGTCGCGGGATCCGGATGGTGGCGGTCGGCCTGGTCCTTGGCCTCGCGGGGGCCGTGGCGGTGACGGGCCTCCTGCGATCGCTGCTCGTGGAAGTGACAGCGGGGGACCCGTTGACGCTCGCCGGGGTGGTCATAGTGCTGGCAATCGTCGCGTTCGGGGCCGCCTGGATTCCAGCGCGGCGTGCGAGCGCCATCGATCCGATGGTGGCGTTGCGGAGAGACTAGGAACTACAGGGACGAGGGACTAGTGGACCAAATCCGAGTTTGGGATAGCGGCTGTTGTCATTCCGAGCGGAGCGGCCGTCAGGCCGCGTAGTCGAGGAATCGTGCTCCGCCCGGTAGAGCGGCCCTCGTTCGGGACGGTCGCGATTCCTCGACTCCGCCGACGCTCCCGCGTCGGCTCCGCTCGGAATGACATGCTATCTGGATCTCGGACGCGCTCCACTAGGGACTAGGGACTAGCAGGCTACGGAAATAGGTGAAGAAAGTGATGGCGGCGGAGCGGTGCGATGGTTAGCGTGATGCGACCCGACCGCGGGAGCGTCGTTATGCGAGGCATCGAGCCGCAACAAGTCAGTTTGTTCAGCTACGTCTCGCTCGAGGCCCGGATCCCGGCCGCGCACCCGCTGCGCGCGATCCGGCCGATGGTCGACGCCGCGCTGGCGGCGCTCTCGCCGACGTTCGACGCGATCTACAAGGCGGGGGGCCGGCCGTCGATCCCGCCCGAGCATCTGCTGCGCGCCCTGCTGCTCCAGGTGCTCTACACGATCCGCAGCGAGATCCAGCTCATGGAGCAGCTCGAGTACAACCTGCTCTACCGCTGGTTCGTCGGGCTCGGCGTCGACGACCCGACGTGGGACGTCACCGTGTTCACGAAGAACCGGGAGCGCCTGCTCACCGGCGCCGTGGCCGACGGGTTCTTCGCCGCCGTGCTCGCGCAGGCGAAAGCGGCCGACTTGCTCTCGAGCGAGCACTTCACCGTCGACGGGACGCTCGTGCGCGCGTGGGCCGGGCAGAAGAGCTTCCAGCGCGATCCGGCGAAGACCGACGGCCCCCCGCCCGACGGCCCCCCGCCCGACGGCGCGCGCGGCGGCGGCCGGAACCCCGGGGTGAGTTTCCGCGGCGAGCGGCGGAGCAACGCGACGCACACCTCGACGACCGACCCGGAGGCGTGCCTGGCGCGGCACGGCAAGGGCAAGGAATCGCAGCTGGCCTACGAGGCGACGCTGCTCATGGAGAACCGCTCGGGGCTGGCGGTCGGCGCCGTGGTCGGTGCGGCCACCGGCCCGCGCGCCGAGCGGGACAACGCGACCGTGCTGGTGGCGAGCGCCCCCTACCGCCGGCCCCGCGTCACGGTCGGCGCGGATAAGGGGTTCGACACGCGCGAGTGTGTCGGCGAGTGGCGCGCGCTCGCGGCGACCCCGCACGTGGCGCAGAACGTCACCCCCCGGCATCCCAGCGCGGTCGACGCCCGGACGACGCGCCACCCGGGCTACGCGGTGAGCCAGCGCGTCCGCAAGCGGATCGAGGAGATCTTCGGCTGGCTGAAGACGATCGGGCTCTGTCGGCAGACGCACTTCCGCGGGGCGGCGCGGGTCGGCTGGATGGTGACCTTCGCGACGGCCGTCTACAACCTGGTGCGGATGCGCCGGCTGGTGGCGGCGTGAGCCGGCCCCGCCCAGGCGGCGCCCGGCACCTAACGCGAGCCGCAGCAGGCGACGCTCGCGGCACCTCCGGCCATCCGAAACGACAGGAACCAGTTGCATCAGACTCTATTTCCGCAGCCTGCTAGTCCCTGGTCGTTCTCAACTGCATGGCCTCGCCGGGCCATTGTCCCTTGAGAAACCGCTCGAGCGCCGGC
>DASSUE010000233.1:0-8783 GCA_035707305.1 Gemmatimonadales bacterium | reverse complement strand
GAACCGGAAGGACATCCTGCGCCTGGTACACTTCCACCTCGGCAGCCAGATCCCCGACATCCGGTACATCAAGGCGGGACTGGAGGAGATCAGCCGGTACTACGCCGAGCTCCGCGCCATGGGGTTCGACCAGCTCGACTACGTGGACGTGGGCGGCGGCCTGGGCGTGGACTACGACGGATCCCGCTCTACCCGCCCCGCGAGCGTGAACTATTCGCTCAGGGAGTATGCGAACGACGTGGTGTACACCCTCGGCGCCGTGTGCCGGACCGAGGAGCTCCCAATGCCGAACATCATCTCGGAATCGGGGCGCGCCATCACGGCCCACCACTCGCTGCTGCTGGTGAACGTGATTGACGTCGAGTCGCTTGCCGAGCCCGTTCCCCCCAAGCTGCGGGGCGAGCCGCATCCGTTGCTGGTGGAGATGGCGGAGAGTCTTGAGTCCGTGGCGGCCGACCGGATCCAGGAAGTGTTCCACGACGTCGTGTTCGCCAAGGAACGGGCCCAGGAATACTTCGCAAGCGGCGTGTTCACGCTCCGCGACAAGGCGGACGCGGAAAAGTTCTATCTAGCCACCCTCAACGCGCTGGCGACGTTCATCGCCGAGGACCGGGCGTCCTATCCTGAGATCGCGGCGCACATCGACTCGGCACTGGTGGACCGGTACTTCTGCAATTTCTCGGTCTTCCAATCGCTGCCGGACACCTGGGCCATCGACCAGATCTTCCCGATCGTGCCCATTCATCGGCTACGGGAGACGCCCACTCGCCGGGGAACGCTGCAGGACATCACCTGCGATTCGGACGGCGTGATCGACCGCTTCAGCGGCGGGCGAAAGGGCAAGCCGTCGCTCGAGCTCCACCCGGTGGTGGACGGCGAGCCGTACATCCTGGGCATCTTCCTGACCGGCGCGTATCAGGAGATCCTCGGCGACCTGCACAACCTGTTCGGCGATACCAATGCCGTGCACGTCCGGCTGACGGAGCAAGGGTATGAGATCACGGACTTGGTCCACGGCGACACCGTCACCGAAGTGCTCAACTACGTGCAGTTCCACGCGTCCGATCTGCTGGCGACCTTCCGGCGGAAGGTGGCCAAGGCCAAGGATCTGAGCCGGCACGACGCCAACAGCTTCATCGCCGACTATGTGGCCGGGCTGGAAGGCTACACCTACCTCGAGGGAGATATTCCGCGGGAAGCGGAGGTGGCAAGCGAGAAGTGACTGGTGCGGAGTGTCGACTCCGCAGCCGTTACTCGGTGATGCCCAGTCGTGCCAGCGCGGCCTTTGCTTCCCGCACCGCAGGCTGTAGCTCGGGGTCGGCCTCCTTCCACAGCTTGATGAATCGCGCGTACTCGCGAGCGGCTTCTTCACGCCGTCCCAGGGTGGCCAGAATCTCCGCCCGCCGCTGGTGCCCGACGCCGGGAGTCCTCCACTTCTTCCCGACCAAGCAGGACCTCCTGGTGGCGGTGCTGGAGCGCTAGCGCGAGGGGCTGTACCCCATCCTGCTGGCGCCGATCTGGGAGACTGTGTCCGACCCCATCGAGCGCATCTTCACCTCCTCGCGAAATACCGCGAGCTCCTGGTCCAGACCGACTGCTTTTATGGCTGTCCCATCGGGGGTCTCGCACTCGAGCTGCACGAGCCCGACCCGCCCGTCAGGCAGCTGCTCGCCGCGAACGTCGACGGCTGAACTGCCGCGATCCGACGCTGCCTGGACGAGGCCGGCGATCGCCTTCCCGCCGAGGTGGACCGGCAAGAGCTCGCCGTCTTCGTGGTGACCACCATGGAAGGCGGCGTGATGCAGTCGCGCACCCACCGCTCGCTCGACGCCTTCGACGCCGGCGTGCGCTGGCGTGCGCCGGCTGCGCGATTAGGTCACGCGGCTGGAGTCGGACGCCGGCACCGGCTCCACTTCCCCATCCGTCCGACCTAGCCGCGCGGTATCGATGCCGTTTCGACAGCCGTCTCGTGTCTGCTCCGCCGTCCTGGCGATCGTGGCGGCGACCGCCGCCCCACTGGCGGCCCAGGAAGTTCGCAACACGTCGTTTCGGTACCAGGACAGCATCCGGGTCCGGCAGCAGTCAGTGGTCGTCCCAGCGTCGGCCAAGGACGTGTGGACGGCGATCACGACCTCGGAGGGGCTCACGACGTGGGCGGTGCCCGCCGCGCAGACCGATCTGCGCATCGGGCTTCGCCGTCGGGCCGGAGGACTGGGCGGCGCTGAACCGCCGGCTTCGGGGCCGCGTCAGGTGGCGGCGCCGCGGCCGGCGGTATCTGCGCCTTCGCCGGTACCGCCCGTCCTGGGTCACGGTCAGCGTCGCCGGTCCACCGGCACGAACGGGCGTTCGGCGGGGCCGGTGTAGACCTGACGGGGGCGAGCGATCTTCTGCTCCTTGTCGACGATCATCTCCTCCCACTGCGCCAGCCACCCGGGCGTCCGCCCCAGGGCGAACAGCACCGTGAAGTAGTCCCTCGGATAGCCCATCGCCTGGTAGATCAGACCGGAGTAGAAATCCACGTTGGGGTACAGCTTCCGCTTGACGAAGTAGTCGTCCTCCAGTGCGATCCGCTCGAGCTCGAGCGCGATCTCGAGCTTGGGATTGAGCCCCGTCTGCTCGAACACGTCGTACGCGACCTTCTTGATGAGCTTCGCCCTAGGATCGTACGACTTGTAGACCCGGTGGCCGAATCCCATGAGGCGATCCGACCCGCCCTTGGCCTTCTCGATGAAGGCCCCGATCTGCTTCTTGTCGCCGATCTCATCGAGCATCAGCAGCACGGCCTCGTTGGCGCCGCCGTGGAGCGGACCGTAGAGCGCGGCGATCCCGGCGGACACGGCCGAGAATGGGTCCACCTGGGACGAGCCGACCGCCCGGACCGCGCTGGTCGAGCAATTCTGCTCGTGGTCGGCGTGGAGGATCAGGAGGATCTCGAGCGCCCGTTGCAGCACCTTGTTCGGCTTGTGCCGCCCGCCGATGCTGAACGTCATGTTCACGAAATTCCCGATGTAATCCAGATCGTTGTCCGGATAGACGAACGGCAGGCCGCGGAGGTGGCGGAAGATGAACGCGGCAATGGTAGGGAGCTTCGCGAGCAGGCGGACCCGCTGGAGCCGCCGGTTGGCAGGATCGTGCACGTGCTTCGCGTCGGGGTAGAAGGTCGACAGCGCGCCCGCCGCTCCCAGCAGCATGCCCATAGGATGGGCGTCGTACCGAAAGCCTTCGAGGAACTTGGTGAGATTCGTGTGTACGTAGGTGTGATACCTGATCTCATCCTCCCAGGCGGCCAGCTGTGCCTGCGTCGGCAGCTCACCCTCGATGAGCAGCCACGCCACCTCGAGAAACGTCGCATGCTCCGCGATCTGCTCGATCGGGTATCCCCGATAGCGCAGGATGCCCCGGTCGCCGTCGATGAAGGTGATCGCGCTCCGGCACGCCGCGGTGTTCATGAATGCCGGATCGTACGTCATCAAGCCAAAGTCGTCCTCGGCCACGCGAATCTGACGCAGGTCCATGGCGCGGATGGTGCCGTCGGCAACCGGTAGCTCGTACGTCTTCCCAGTGCGGTTGTCGGTGACGGTGAGTGAATCCTTGGGCACGGCCGAGTCCTCAGGGGCTGAAAGCGAGGCGCGGTCCGGGCCGACTGCGGCCCGGATCGGATGCGCCAATGATATGACGGAAGCGTTCGAGGGGCGAGGCTACGACAGCGACAGGCTGGCGGACGGCCGCGGGGCCCGGCGGGCCGCGGTCACGTGCGCCAGCAGATGCACGCCGTCGGAGGAGAAGCACGGCACCAGATTGAAGTAGCCGGAGAGATTCGCGGCGGCGACGAAGAACGCGAGATCGCCGCCCACCGTCCCGATCGGCGGCTTGCCTGCTAGTGTCCAGTACGCGGCCGCGAGCAGCACGCCCAGCAGATTGCAGGCCCCCCCGGCGGCGGAGATGATCGGCGCCCGCCAGGCGCCGTGCACCCATTCGAAGCGCCACGAGCCGCCTCGAATGTCCCGATAGCCGATGGCGGAGGCATCGGCATCGTCGAGCGCGACGCCACCGAACACCGGAACCAGGCCGAGGCGGAGCCGACACCCCGCGACCGCCCCATCGAACAGCGACGGACCCAGGCCGAGACGGATGCCCCAGATCCGCACGCCGAGGGCGCGCGCCGCGGCCGCGTGTCCCAGCTCGTGCAAATAGAGCGCTATCCATGAGGCGGCGTAGAAGAGCAGCACCGCCTCAGCGAGCTCGAGCAGGACCACCGTCATGACCGCCATCGTGCTCGCCCTTGCGGAAAGTTCAGGTGTCGGCCGCGGGCCACATCCCGTTCACGTGCAACTTACGCGTCTCGGCTGCCCTTGCAATGTATGAGGTCTCCAGCAGCGGTCCTGCGAGGACATCCGTCACAGTAGCGGGGCGGGCGGCACGCTCAGGTGGGGAGGCTCACTGTACAGGTGGTCTCGAAACCGCCCCGCACGTTGTATCGGGTTGAAACCGTCAGGCGACGGGGAGCCAGCACTCGGAACAGGTCGTCCGCGATCCGCGCGGTCGCGTGCTCCTGGAAGATGCCGACATTCCGGTAGCTGGTGATGTAGTACTTGAGACTCTTGAGCTCGATACACCGGTCGGACGGGGTGTATCGGATCGTGAGCGTGGCGTAGTCCGGCAGGCCGCTGTAGGGACAGACCGCGCTGAACTCGGGGGTTTCGGTCACGACTTCCTGTTCCGGACCGGCGTACGGGAACGTCTCCAGCACAGAGGCATCAATCGTCTCCGGACCAGAGAACGCGAACGTGCGGCCTTCTGCGGTGGGCATGACCGCAATCTAGCGAGAAAGGTTCCCGACCACCCCCGCCTCCAGCCAGGCATGCTCACCCCGGAGCACTGCCTGGGCGGTTCGATAGGTCCGTTCGTCGTCGTTCGACCACACCGCGGCGAACTTGTCTTCCACCCGCCTACGCGCCTGCCGGCTGAACACATCGGCCAGCTCGGTCGCGCCCGCCGCCGACGCATCGCCCCGGACCCGGAGCGCCTGCGCGCGGGAGCAGGCAGCGGTGATCGCTAGCAGTTCGGCGCCGACCTCTACCAGCCGGGCCAGGACCTGCTGGCGCTTCTCCAGCCTGGGCCCAAACCGGATCATGCAGTGGAAGAGGGTTCGCGCCAGCCGACGGGCCGACCGGTTGACGAAGCGGATGTGCTGGGCCAGCGGCCCGAACTCGCCGTACCGCGGGGCGCGGCCCCAGCCGAGGTAGAGGCGGGGATACCACGTGGCGTAGTAGGCGCCGGATCGCAGCAGACCCTGCAGCTTCTCACCCATGGACGTCTTGGGGTCGATCAGCGCGCCGGCGACGCGAAGGTGGGTGTCCACGGCCTCGCGGGCGATGAACAGGCGCATGATCTCGCTCGAGCCTTCGAAGATCAGATTGATCCGCATGTCGCGCATCATCCGCTCGACGGCCTCGGGGCGTTCGCCCCGGCTGCGCAGGCTGTCGGCGGTCTCGTAACCGCGTCCGCCCTTGATCTGGAGCGTATCGTCCGCGATCCGCCAGGCCGTTTCCGTGTTCCACATCTTGGCCATCGCCGCCTCCAGGCGGATGTCCGCGCGACCGCTATCGGCCATTAGTGACGCGAGGTCGGACACCGCGTCCATCGCGAAGACGTCGGCCGCCATCCGGCCGATCTTCTGCGCGACCATGTCGTGCTTGCCGACCGGCTGCCCCCACTGCACCCGCTCGGACGCCCAGCGCCGAACGATTTCGAGGCAGCGCTTGCCGGCCGCGGCGCAGGAGGCTGGCAGCGTGAGCCGGCCGGTGTTGAGGGTGATCAGCGCCAGCTTGAGACCCTTGCCCTCGCCCCAGATCACGTTCTCGACCGGCACCTTCACGTCATGGAACCGGATGATGCCGTTCTCGAGCGCCTTGAGCCCCATGAAGTGCAGGCGCTGCGCCACCTCGACGCCGGGCCATGCGGTTTCGACGATGAAAGCGGTGATCTTGCGGGGCCCGGTGCGGGCCATGACCACCATGAGCTCGGCGATGGTGCCGTTGGTGCACCAGAGCTTCTCGCCGTTGAGCACATAGTGGGTGCCGTCGGCGGACAGGCTCGCGGTGGTGGTCATCGCGGCCGGGTCGGAGCCGACGTTGGGTTCGGTGAGGGCGAACGCGGAGATGGCGCCCTTCGCCAGCCGTGGCAGATACCTCTTCTTCTGTTCCGGGGTGCCGAACAGCTTGAGCGGCGTCGGCACACCGATCGACTGCGCGGCGGACAGCAGCGCGGTCAGGTTGCCATCCTGGCTGGTGACCAGGCCGATGGCGTGGGTATAGCTCGTCTGGCTGAGACCCAGTCCCCCATACTCCTCCGGGATCTTGATCCCGAACGCGCCGATGTCGCGGAGCCCCTGGATCACCTCGGGCGGAATCTTGCCTTCCCGGTCGATCCGGTCGCTGTCCACCCGCTCGCGCATGAACCGATCGAGCCGCTCGAGAAAGGGTCGCGCCTTCGCGACCTCGGCCGGATCCTGGACCGGGTAGGGATGCACCAGGTCGAGCCGGAACGATCCCTCGAACAGCTCTCGGACGAAGCTCGGTGCCTGCCACTCCTTCTCCCGGGCGGCCTCGGCGACCTCACGTGCCTCCTGCTCCGTGGCGAGTGGGGCGTCGGGGCGCTTGGTAGGTGCGGCCAGTACGTCGGTCATGGGTCCCCCGGTTATCGGCTGTCGGTCAGAGTTGCGGTCCGGCCATGCACGCCGTAGAGCACCAGATCGATCACGTGGCGCTTGCGGCGATCCAGGGCGCCTGGTCCGTCGAGGGCGACACCCACGGCGGGGGCGACCGTATGCGCGTGAATCAGGGGAAACCAGCACAACGACACGATGCTGAGCAGGAGCTGGGCCGCGTCGCCTGACGGCCCCGCGTCCAGGCCGACTTCCTGGGCCAGCGCCGCCAGCGCTTCGCGGCCTGCCTCAAGGTGATCGGCGCCGGGGAGGGCGCCGCTCCCGCCACCCAGGGCCTGGCGTTCGAGCAATCGAAGGAAACTCGGGCGGGCGACCAGAAAGTCGAAATACTCGCCCACCGCGCCGGCGAGGACAATCTCAGGCGACTCGCCGCTCGCCAGTGCGCGCTCCCGGCCTGAGGCGACCGCGCGGCGAACCTCCCCGAAGCAGCGGTCGAGCACGGCGCGGTACAACTCCGGTTTGGAACCGAAGAAGTACCCGGGCGTCCCGCGAGACACCCCGGCGGCCTGCCCCACCTGGCTAAGACTGGTGGCGTCGTAGCCTTGGTCGGCAAACAGCCGTTCGGCCGCGTCGAGGATGGCTTCGCGGCTCCGGTCTGGGTTGCGCTCTCGCTCGGGGAATGTGGTCATCCCAAATACTTGCTTGTCGTTCAGCAAGTATGCGAAGACAGCAGAATTCGCGCAAGAGGGGCGGGGCAGCGTTCCCTAGTTCGACCGGGTTGCCGCAGCCCGAGCCGCCTGCCGCACCATCGCGTAGCGGATAGTGGGCAAGTCATTGTGGCTCGCGACTTTCGCGAACAGGGCCCGGGCCCCCTCACGGTCGCCGCTCAGCGCCTGCGCCCTGGCCAGCGCGTACAGCACATACGGATCCTGCTGGTCGGCTTCCTTTAGATGTTCGGTTGCCTCGCCGGCCTTCTTCTGTGCCAAGTCGATCAGGCCGAGCAGCTCGTGGGCTTCCCGAATGCGGTCCGGATTCCCGCCGGCCTGTGCCGCCTTGAGGACCGAGTCGGCGAGGGTCCGCGCCCCGGCCAGGTCGCGCTTCTTGATCGCCACCCGGGCGAGGTCGGCCCGGTTTCGAAGCTGGGCGTCCGCCTTGATCTCCGGCGTCGCCGAAGACTGCTCCACCAGTGCCGCGGCCTGCCGGAACCGACTCTGCGCTTCGTTGGTGCGTCCGGCCTCGACCAGCAACGCCCCCATCAGCTCCAAGTCCTCTACCATCGCGAGCGTGTCGCCGGTTCGCCGGGCGACCTGCTGGCGCTCATTCAGGGCGTCCAGCGCGCCGCCGACCTTGCCTTCGTCCGCCCAGGTGATCGCGGTGGTGAGCAGTGCGGTGCGCCGCTCCCGATCATCCCGCGCGGTGCGGCGGAGCCGCTCCACCTCCTTCCGCGCATCGGCATGGCGGCCGCTGTACATCAGATTGGCCGCAATGCCGACGAAGGAGGGGACGAAGTGCGAATCCGCTTCCAGTGCCTTTCGGTACATGGCAATGGATTCGTCGTGGCGACCGATCTTCAGCAACAGCTCTGCGTACGAATCGTACGGGTTCGGCTCATTCGGGATCAGGGCGATGTATCGCTTGAAAGCGCGTTCCGCCTGCTCGTAACGGCCGAGGGGCCGATAGGCATAGCCGAGCGCGTTCCATGCCGGTGAGAATTCGGGATCGAGCTCCGTCGCGCGAGTGAACGACTGGATAGCCTGGTCGAAGTCCTGCTGTCCCGCCTGACTGAACCCGAGCAGGAAGTGCGCGCGGGGATCCAGCGGATACGAGCTCGCGAGTTCCTCGTACAGCTTGCGTTGCTTCACGGGGTCGGCGTTCGCGCCGGCATAGAGCGCCATGATCATGAGGCGCTCGCCGTCGGACGCGGTCTCGGACAGATCGACGGCGCGCGTGAGATGCTCGAGAAAGCCCCGGTTGGTGACCTCGCTCAGCGCCAGATCGTAATGAGCGATCGCGAAGGTCGAGTCGCGGGCCACCGCTTGCTCGAGATGGCGGCGCGCCTCGGGAATCCGGAGCTTGTCCAACAGGTCGCGCCCGATCAGGTAATGATCGCGAGCTT
>DASSUE010000232.1:0-8611 GCA_035707305.1 Gemmatimonadales bacterium | reverse complement strand
GTTGGACAGCCCGCGCCGGAAGCTCACCGTGTCGGGCAGGAGCCCGAGCAGATGGTACGCAAGCGCGATCTCCCCCAGCCGCGCCGGACCCATACGTTCGGACACCGAGCGGTCAATGTACCGCCGGATCTCGGCGTCTGTGCGCCAGCCGTACTTGGGCCGCTCCCGGAAGCGCAGGCGGGTGGCGCCCTCGACGTACGGCTGAAGGCTGTCGACCATCCCGTCCAGCGGCGGAGGAGCCTGGGCGGCCAGTGGCAACGCGCCGAGCATGAGGATCGCGGCGGCGGAGCAGGTGAATCGGGAGAGGTTCATGGTGAAAGCTAGGGCGCGAATCATGCCGAACGCGAGGCGGTGGCCTGGGGAAGCGATGTCCACCCGTCCCATGCGGCCGGCGCCGAGACCAGCCGGATGCCCGGCAGTCCTCCAAGGGAGATCCGCTCGACGGTCGCCCGGTATCCGGGCCGGGCGCGGCGGGTGAAGGGAGCCGCGATAGCGGTGGAAAACCGCTCGGCCGAATGCACGTCGTCGAACAGCGCATACCATACCACGGCTGGACCCTTCGGCGTTCGGTACACCCGGTAACGGTCGCCGCCCCAGCCGAACGGGCCCCTTCCGTCGGCCGGGCGCCCGGTCAGCTCAGCCTCCAGCACTCGCGACTCGAGCTCTCCCAGCATGTCCTCGTAGATGGGGTCAGGGCCGGACGAAAAATGCACGACGATCGGCCGGTCGCCGCGGCGATAGCGGTCGGGGTGGAGCACCTGTTCGGTGGAGACCGGCAGGTTGTCTCCCCACGGCATCGAGTCGGCGGGGGCGCTCGTTCTCCACCACCGTACGAACTCCGCACCGTCGAGGTACGGAAACAGCAGTGTGCGGCGCAACACCAACGGTGCCCGCGCGAACACCGGCATTGCGGACTGCTGGCTCGACACCTGTTCGCGATACTGTTCCCAGAATTCGGGACTCGTAGCGGCGCCGTTGGGCGCCATCAGATCGATCGACACCAAAGTCGCCTGGCCTTCAAGCACCGCCTGTGCCGCAGCCAGTCGGTCGTTGCCGCGGAGGTCGCGCAGAATGGAGTCGAGCGGCAAGTACTGGCCCTGGAGCGCGTGTACCATCTCGTGCGCCAGCACGAGCTTGAGCTGAAGCGGATCGACGCCTTTCACCCCGAACAGCGTGGTAGAATCCGGATCGTAGTACCCGGCTACCTGCTCGGTATAGAGCTCGAGGAGCACGGATTCCAGGCCCACCGTGTCGGGGAGCATGCCGAACAGCCGGTAAGCCGCTTCGATTCCCGCCAGTCTGGCCGGAGGCATGTCTTCGTGCAGCTTGCGGATGAGGTAGTCGCGGACCTGATCCCGGGTTCGCATCGCCGAGCGAGGTGGCCGGCGGAATGGCCGCCCCGTCTCGCGCTCTACGGCGGGGCGCAGGCTGTCGACCAATCGCGCCAGCGCAGCGTCCCCCGAGGGGACGGATTGCGAACTTTTTGACTCGCCCCGGCAACCCGCGAGCGCGAATGCGGCCAGGAAGATGAGCGGCCGTCGCATCAGGTCAGACCAACGTATCCGGCATACCACTCGTAGACGGAGGGACCCGCCAGCCACGCTGCCGCAGCGCCCAGCGCGAGGAAGATGCCGAACGGCACCAGCTTCTTCGAGCCCGCGAGGTGCAGAGGCACGAAGATCAGGCTGCCGAGCAGCGCGCCGAGAAAGATGGTGAGCAGCACGCCCCGCCAGCCGAGGAACGCTCCCACCATCGCCATCATCTTGATGTCACCCCCGCCCATCGCCTCCTGCTTGAACAGCCAGGTGCCGCCGGCTCCCACCGCCCAAAGCAGCAGAAATCCGACCGCGGCGCCAAACGTCGCATCCAGGATCGCCGCCCAGCCGCCGGCCAGGCTGAACAGGAGGCCCAACACCAGCCCACCGAGCGTGAACTCGTCGGGAATCAAATAGGCCCGGGCATCGGTCATGCCGATGCCCAGCAGAATGGTGCCGAAGACGGCGCCGCGGAGGGCCTCGAGCGTCGGGCCGTGGCGGGCGATCATGTACGCCCAGATCAACGCGGTGGCGATCTCGACCAGGGGATACTGCACCGAGATCGGATTGCCGCAGCCGCGGCAGCGTCCCCTCAGAATGAGCCAGGAGAGCACCGGGATGTTGTCGTACGCTGCGATGCCCTTCCCGCATTTGGGGCAGCGCGACCGCGGTCGAACGACGGATTGCTTGGGCTCAGCGCCCCATCGCACGATGCAAACGTTGAGAAAGCTGCCGATGACGGCGCCGAAGACGGCGGCGACGGCGACGAGGTAGGGCCGCAGCTCGGACACGTCAGCGCTCACGCACGACCTCGTAGAGAAGGATTCCAGCTGCCACGGCGACGTTGAGTGATTCGCTGTCCGGAGCCAGCGGCACTGCGAGCCGCTGGGTAGCCCGATCCGCCAGGTTGGCGCTGACCCCCGCACCTTCGTTGCCGAGCACGAGACAGACCGGCCCGCGCCGGGTGGACCGGTCGGCCTGGCCCACCGGTGTGCCTCCCGCATCGGCCACCCACAGTTCCGCATTGGCGCCCGCGGCCCACTCGAGCAACTCTTCCGCCGTGGCCGAGAACGTCGGCAGCCGGAACAGCGCGCCCATGCTTGCGCGCAGCACCTTGGGATTGTGGAGCTCAGCAGTGCCGGGCAGGGCAACCATCCCGCCCGCGCCCAAGCCGTGTGCTGTCCGCAGGATCGTGCCCACGTTCCCGGGGTCCTGCACCCCATCCAGTGCGACCACCACGCTGCCGCGAGCGTTTCGCAGTTGATCCCACCCCCAGTGCGGCGGCTCGATGACGGCGATGACACCCTGCGGATGCTCGGTGTCGGCGAGCTCGGCGAGCGCCCGATCGTCCAGCTCCGCGAGCTTGCCGGCCCGGGCGAGCACCGTCTTGAGTGCCCGGCCGCGCGCGCTACCTTCGAGGTGGGGCGACACTGCGGCGCCCCGGATCGGAACCCGGGCGGCGATTACCTCTTCGACCAAGCGGATACCTTCCGCCAGCGTGAGACCCCGCCGCTCGCGCCCGCGCCGGAGGCGGAGATCCCGAATCAGCGTTTCCAGCTTGCCTGTCATCACCACCGACGGGTCGTGAGACACACTGCGTGAAGATCGCGCTCACCATCGCCGGCTCCGACTCGGGCGGCGGCGCCGGCATCCAGGCTGACCTCAGGACCTTCCAGCAGTTCGGCGTATTCGGCACTTCCGCCATCGTGGCCCTCACCGCCCAGAATACGCTGGGGGTGCGGGCGGTCGAGCCGGTCTCGCACAGGATGGTGTCTGCCCAGCTCGATGCGCTGGCCGAGGACCTCCCTCCGGACGCGCTCAAGACGGGGATGCTCGCCGACGCGGGGCTGGTGCGGCTCGTGGCCGGCGAGATCCGCACCCGGGGCTGGGGACCGCTCGTCGTGGATCCCGTGATGGTATCGAGTTCCGGGGACCGCCTGCTCACCCGCGACGCGGAGGCCGTGGTGCGCGAGCAGCTCCTTCCGTTGGCGGCCGTGGTGACGCCCAATCTCGATGAGGCCGAGATCCTGACCGGCCTGGAGGTTCGCGACGTGCCGGCCATGGAGCGGGCCGGCGGCGCCCTGATGCAACTCGGCGCCGCCGCCGCGCTGGTCAAGGGCGGTCACTTGAGCAGCGACGTGTTGACCGACGTGCTGGTCTGGTCCGGCGGCCTCCGCCGGTTCCGGCGTCCCCGCGTGCGTACCACCTCCACCCATGGCACGGGCTGCACGCTCAGCGCAGCCATCACCGCCGGGCTGGCGTGGGGCCACGACCTCGAGCGGGTGGTGCAGGACGCGCTGGACTACGTTGCACGGGCGATCGCTGCCGCACCCGCCCTGGGGGCCGGCCATGGCCCGCTCGACCACTCGGTGCCGGCTCATCTGCCCCCCTCGTAGGGCTCCATGTGAATCAGCGCGCCGTGGACTTCCGGCACGGCCGAGCGAATCGCGGACTTGACCTTACCGCTCAGCACATGGGCATCGTGCAGCGGCATCTCAGGATCGGCCTGGACGTGCAGATCCACGTAATACCCCATCCCCACCTTGCGAACCTTGAGTTTTTCGATGGCGCGCACGCCCGTCACCGCGCTGGCTGCGGCGCCCACCCGCGCGAGCATGCTCTCGCTCGGGGCGCGATCCATGAGGTCGTGGATCGCCGGCCGCACGACGCCGACGGCATTCCGCACGATCACCGCGGAGGCCAACAGCGCGGCCCAATCGTCGGCCGATTCCCAACCCGGCCCGCCGATGAGCGCGACCGTGATGCCCAGGAACGCCGCCGTGGACGTGATGGCATCGGACCGATGATGCCAGGCGTCGGCCGACACCACGGTGCTGCCGACGTCCTCGCTGAGCCGGCGGACGCGGCGGAACCACAATTCCTTCACCAGTATCACGCCCACCAGCACCAGCAGCGTGAAGGGCCGGGGCGTGAAGTGTGGGGTGAGAATCTGGCGGATTGACTCCACGGCGATCGCCGCCGCCGCGGCAAACAGGAGCAGCCCCACCAAGGCGGCGGCCAGCGCCTCGGCCTTGCCGTAGCCGAAGGGATAGTGCTCATCCGCCGACCGCGAGGCGATTCGGAGACCGCTCCACACGACCAGCGACGAGAACAGGTCGGCGGTGGATTCGATGCCGTCGGCGATCAGGGCCTGCGACTGGCCGATGATGCCCGCTGTGATCTTCACGACCGCGAGCACTGCATTGACGAACAGCCCGATCAGCGCCGTGCTCATGCCGCGGCGGACGGCGTCGGTCATGGGCGGGGGCGCCCGCATTCACGCCCTCGCCACCACACCCTCCACCACGGCCGTCAGCGATCCGCGGACGCGTTCAGCCGTCTCCATGACTTCGGCGTGCGACAGCTTGGTGGGGCTGATTCCGGCGGCCAGGTTGGTGATGGTCGAGATACCGAGGCAGCGAAGCCCGCGCGCGCGCGCGGCGATGACCTCCACGATTGTAGACATTCCCACGGCGTCCACCCCGAGCCGCTCGAGCATGCGGATCTCGGCCGGGGTTTCATAGCTCGGCCCCAGCAGCGCAGCATACACGCCTTCGTCGAGCCTGACGCGGCGCTCGCGAGCGATTTCGTGAGCGAGCGCGCGGAGGCCGGCGTCGTAGGGGTCGGACATGTCGGGGAACCGTTCGTCACCCGGCAACACGGGACCGAACAGCGGATTCCGGAAGCTGAGGTTCACGTGATCCGCGATCAGCATCAAGGCGCCGCCGGCAAATGTGCGTCGGATGCCCCCGGCGGCGTTGGTCAGAACCACGGTCGAGACGCCGAGGGCGCCAAACACCCGCACCGGAAGCGCGCAGGTGTCGGCGTCGTGTCCCTCGTACATGTGGAACCGGCCGCTCTGTGCGATAACCGGCCGGCCGGCCAGCGAGCCGGCCACCAGCTCGCCGCCATGTCCGGCCACCTTGGGCTCGGGGAAGCCGGGAATATCCCGATACGTGATTTGCACGGCGTCGGCGACCGACTCGGCCAGCCCACCCAAGCCCGAGCCGAGCACGATCGCGATCTCGGGGCGGCGAGCGCCGAGTCGCTCGCGCACCGCCGCGGCGGCCCGTTCCACCGCGGCTGCGCGCGCCGTGGTCGTCACAGCAGGAGCCCGGCGATCGCGGCCGACGTGAAGTTCGCGAGCGTACCGGCGAGCATGGCGCGGAAGCCGAGCCGGGCCAGATCCGGCTTGCGTTCCGGTACCAGGGCACCGATGCCGCCGATCTGGATGCCGACCGAGCTGATGTTGGCGAACCCCGCGAGCGCGAACGACGCGATGGTGAACGACCGGGGGTCGAGCGATTCCTTGAGCGGGCCAAGCTGCGCAAAGGCGATGAACTCGTTGAGGACGGCCCGGGTCCCCAGGAGACTCCCGATCACCGCGCTGTCCTTCCAGGGAACCCCCAGCACCCACGCCACCGGTTGGCCGATCCATCCCAGCACGGTCTGCAGGTTTTCAGGAAACCAAGCGACGCTGGCATGCACCCAGCCGAAGATGCCGTTGAGCAACGCGACGAGGGCGATGAACGCGATCAGCATCGCGATCACGTTCAGCATCAGCTGCAGGCCTTCGCCGGTGCCGCGCGCGGCTGCCGCCACCACGTTCACGTCGGTGCGCGCGATGTCGAGCTTTACCTTCCCGTACGTCTCGGGCGTCTCGGTTTCCGGCTCGAGCAGCTTGGCCATCATGATCGTGCCCGGCGCGGTCATGATGACCGCGGTGAGCAGATGCCGGGCCTCGACGCCGAACGCGATGTACGCGGCCATGATAGCGCCAGAGATGTGCGCCATGCCCGACGTCATCACGGTCATCAGCTCGCTGCGGGTGAGCCGGGGAAGAAACGGTCGGATCGTGAGCGGCGCCTCGGTCTGACCCATGAAGATCGACGCCGCCACGTTCAGGCTCTCTGCGCCGCTCGCGCCCATCAGGCGGCTCATGACCACCGCGAACGCCCGCACGATCAGCCCCATCACGCCGATGTGATAGAGGATCGCGAACAGCGCCGAGACGAAGATGATGGCCGGGAGAACCTGGAAGGCGAAGACGACGCCGATGTTCGAGTTCGCCTTGCCGAGCTCGCCGAAGACGAACTCCGACCCCGCGTACGAGAAGTGGAGGAGTGCGGTCACGGCCGCGCCCAGCGTGCGAAACAGCTCCTGCCCCGCCGGGACCCGCAGCACGAAGAGCGCGAAGGCGATCTGGAGGCCAAGCCCCCACGCAACCACCTGCCACCGAATGGCTCGGCGGTTGCGCGAGAGCAGGACGCCGATCCCGATGATCAGGGCGATGCCGAGAAGGCCGACGTAGCGGCTCATGAGAGCGCCGCCAGCTCACGACGCGCGCGCTCGAGCAGTGCCTGGCGCTCCGGCCAGGGAAGAAAACCGGCGGCGAAGCCGTCGACGATCATGCGGTCGGTCTCCTCTCGCGTGAAGCCGAGCGCGCGGTGGGCGGTCCAGTACTCGTCGGTCAGGCTCACGCCGGACATCAGCCAGCCGTCGGTGCACAGCGTGACCATCAGCCCGGCATCGAAGTAGGTGCGGACGGGATGGTGTTCCACCCGGTCGACCGCGCGGGTGAGCAGGTTGCTGGTGAGATTGATCTCGACCGCGATCCGGCGGTCGCGGACGTACGCCTGGAGGTCCGGATCCTCGAACAGGCGGGTGCCGTGGCCGATGCGGTTGGCACGGCAGCGATGGACTGCCTCGCGGACAGACTCGGCGCCGGCGGCTTCCCCGGCATGCACCGTGATCCCCAGCCCGCCCTCCGCCGCGATGGCGAAGGCGGCCGCATGACGCCCGGGCGGGCGACCGTGCTCCCCGCCCGCCAGGTCGAACCCCACGACTCCGCGATCGCGCCAGGCCACCGCGTTGCGGGCGATCTCCTCGGACACAGACGGCTCGTAGTGACGCAGCGAGCAATGGATGGCTCGGGTCACGACGCCGAAGTCGCGCTCGCCGCGCGCGAACCCGCGCAGCTCGGCGGCAGTGGATGCATCCAGCGACAGTCCGCGCTTGGTGCCGAGGAGCGGACACCAGCGCACTTCCAGATAGCGCACGCAATCGCGCGCGGCGTCCTCCACCATCTCGTAGGCCACCCGCTCGATCGCGTCGGGAGTCTGCAGCACCGCGATCGTCAGATCGAATCGCCCGAGGTAGTCCTCGAGATTGCGGGCCTCGGTGGGAATCATGTATCGGCCCAGCGCGACCGGATCGGTGGTCGGCAGGGAAACCCGGGCGTCGCGGGCCAGCTCGACGAGGGTCGACGGCCGGAGCGATCCGTCGAGGTGGACGTGGAGCTCCGCCTTGGGAAGGCGCGCGATCAGATCACGCGTCAGCATCGGACGCGGCGCGACGGGCGGTATGGACCGCGCGGAGAATATCGCCGGCGGCGAGCGGAGTGTCCGGCGCCAGTCCGATGCCGCGGGCATCGGTGAGCCGCGCCACGCCCGCGACGACCGCGTCCGCGAGCGCGGGGTCGAGCAGCCGCACCGCGCCGACCGCGGTGGCGCCGCGATCGATGTCCACCGGCTGCTCGTTCACGAACACCCGGATGGGCGCCGTCACCGGGTCGATTCCAGGCGCCCCGGCTCGGGTGGCGCAACCGGCTGCGGGAGGCGGCGCAGGTAGAGCGCGAGCGCCTCCACGTCCGTCATCGTGGTCGTCGCCAGGTCCGCACCCGCCAGCGCGGCAAACCGGCGCTGACGGACCAGCGGCTCCGCCACCACGACGGTGTAGATGCGATTGTTGTTGAGGGGGTTCCCATCCGCGAAGCGGACCCGGCGTATTCGCCGTCCGGCCGGAGCGCGCGGATCGTAGCGGAGGGTGACTCCGGACAGGTACACCGGAGAGTTCTCGTCGTCGATCGCGGCCTCGAGCAGCTGCTTCAGCGCGGCGCCCTTCACGGGCACGGTCACGAGCGGACGGGAGGCCTGGTGCAGCGCCAGCAGCGACGCGTAGCTCGCGGGACCCGCGGGAAGGTCGCCGGACAAGGTCGCGTCGCTCACCAGCGCAACGTCGCCTCGCAGCGCGTTGCGCTGCGCGTCCGCCACCAGGTCGCCGAGCGGCGACGAGCC
>DASSUE010000231.1:0-11222 GCA_035707305.1 Gemmatimonadales bacterium | reverse complement strand
CGGCCGCGGTGCCGAGCGGCGAGCTGCCCACGCTCATCGTGCAGGGGCTGATCGTGAGCGCGGCCGCCATCGGGATCCGGCTGGCCTGGGTGCCGGTGGCGACCGTGCTCCCCCGACTCATCCCCAGCGTGCGGGACGTCGATCCCATGCCGCCGTGGAGCGCCGTCGCCCTCGTGGCCTGGACCGGCATGCGCGGCATCGTCTCACTGGCCGCGGCGCTCGCGCTGCCGCTCGCCGCCGCGGGCGGCCGGCCGCTGCCGTTCCGGGCCGAGCTGATCCTGCTCACGTTCATCGTCATCGTGGTGACCCTGGTGGTGCAGGGCCTCACCCTCGCGCCGCTCATTCGGCGTCTCCGGCTGCCGGAGGACACCCACCTCGAGGAGGAGGAAGCCTTGGCCCGTGAGCGCGCCGCCACGGCGGCGCTGGACCGGCTGGCTTCGATGCCCGGGGTGGACAGCCATCACGCGGTCCAGGACCTTCGCCAGGACTACCACGACCGCCGCCAGGCGATCGCGGAGGTCAGGGCGGGCGCGCCCAGGAGCTCGTCAATGGCCGAGGCCGCGTTCAAGCGAGCGCGTCACGAGACGCTCGCGGCCGAGCGGCACGCGCTCATCGAGCTGCGCGACCGCGGGGACATCAGCGACGAAGTATTGCTCGCCCTGGAGGAAGAGCTGGACCGCGAGGCGGTCCGCCACGGCCTCGCGCACGTGCGCCCGAACCGCTAGCCTGCTGTCACGCCGAGCCCGGACCGACGCCATGAACGATCGTTCGCTCAGCTTCCTCAAGGCCCTGCTCGACACCCCGGGGCCCAGCGGCTTCGAGACCGCGCCGGCTCGCGTATGGCGAACCGAGGCCGAGACGTTCGCCGATCGAGTGGAGGCGGACGTCGGCGGCAACTCCCTCGCCACCATCAACCCAGGTGGATCTCCCCGCGTGATGTTCGCGGGGCACATCGACGAGATCGGGCTCATGGTCGTCCACATCGACGACGAGGGCTACGTCCACTTCGATCCGATCGGCGGATGGGACAACCAAGTGTTCGTCGGCCAGCGGGTCACGCTCCTGGGGCGCAACGGACCGGTGGTCGGCGTGATCGGCAAGCGGGCGATCCACCTGATGGAGAAGGACGATCGGGACAAGGTGTCCAAGCCGGAGGATCTCTGGATCGACATCGGCGCGGCAAACCGGGCGGATGCCGAGACCCGCTTGAAGGTGGGAGACGCCGGGGTGCTCGCGGCCTCGGTTCAAGAGCTTCCCAACGGACGGATCGTCAGCCGAAGCCTCGACAACCGGATCGGAGCGTTCGTCGTCCTCGAGGCGCTCCGGCTCCTGGCGGCCGACCGCCCGTCGGCGCAAGTGACGGCCGTCGCCACCACGCAGGAGGAGATCGCGCACACTACGGGCGGGGGGGCCCGCACCTCGGCGGTGTCGCTCGACGCCCAAGCCGCGATCGTCGTGGACGTCACCCACGCCACCGACTATCCAGGCATCGAGAAAAAGAGGCACGGCGACATCCGGCTGGGCGGCGGGGTGGTGCTCGCGCGTGGGTCGGCGATCAATCGCGCGGTGTTCGACCTGCTGGCCGGTGCCGCGGAACGGGAAGGCATTCCCTTCACGATCCAGGCAGCGCCCAAGTACACCGGCACCGATGCGGACGCCATCTACACTGCTCACCGCGGAATCGCGACGGGGCTGGTCTCGGTGCCGAACCGCTACATGCACAGTCCCAACGAGATGGTGGCACTCGAGGATCTGGAGCGGGCGGCCCGGCTGCTGGCCGCGTTCGCACGCGCGATCCGTCCCGAGACGGACTTCGTGCCGCGATAACTGCCGGCTCGGGCGGTGCGGGCGACCAAATCCGCAACTCGCGCATTGGAGTAATGCATGGCCGCAAGCCTGGAGAGCACGGCCGAACGGATGGCGCAGCTGCCCCCGGACATTCCCCGGGACGCGGTGATCGTCACCCGCAATCTGCGGCGCGAATACGACATGGGCGGGGAGGTCGTTCGCGCGCTTCAGGGCGTCGACCTAATCATCCGCCGAAACGAGTTCGTTGCGATCATGGGCCCGTCCGGCTCGGGCAAGTCGACCCTGATGAATCTGGTGGGGTGCCTCGACAGTCCGACCGCGGGTGAATACTGGCTCAACGGACACCGGGTGTCGGAACTGGAAGACAACGAGCTCGCCCGCATCCGGAACAAGGAGATCGGGTTCGTTTTCCAGACGTTCAATCTGCTGCCCCGCGCGTCGGCGCTGCACAATGTCGAGCTCCCCCTGGTGTACGCGGGTATCGCGAGCAAGGAGCGTCGGGTCATGGCAGAGACGGCGCTCAGTCGGGTCGGGCTCGCGGACCGCATGCAGCACCGTCCCAACGAGCTGTCCGGTGGTCAGCGGCAGCGCGTCGCCATCGCGCGGGCGCTGGTCAACCGGCCGAGCCTGCTCCTGGCCGACGAGCCGACCGGCAATCTCGATTCGACGACCAGCCAGGAGATCATGAACTTCTTCGAGGAGCTGCACGGGCAGGGACAGACCATCCTCCTGGTCACCCACGAGGCGGACATCGCGGCGCACGCCTCCCGGCAGATTCATCTGAAGGACGGCCGGGTCGAGCGCGACTTCGCGACATGAGGGGCGAGCAGCGGTGCGAACGGGCGAGAATGGGGGCGAACCGGTCGTGGCTCATGTGCATCGTTCTGCTGGGATCGCCGGCCTGCAAGGAGAAGCCGGCGCCGCCCCGCTACCAGGCCATCGCCGTCGCTTCTCGCGACATCGTGGTGTCCGTGAACGCCAGTGGCACCGTGCAGCCCGACACGACCGTCGAGGTCAAGACCCGCGCCGCCGGCGAGGTGCTCGAGGTCAAGATCGAAACCGGACAAACGGTGCGGCGCGGCACGCTGCTGCTCCGGATCGATCCTCGCCAGCTCCGGAACGCGGTGGCACAAGCCCAGGCTGATCTCGAGGCCGCGCTGGCGCAGCAGCGCACGACGCAGGCGCAAGAGAGCCGCGCCGAGGCGCTGTTCAAGAGCGGCGCGATCACCGCGCAGGATCGTGAAAACGTGCAGCTCAGCGATGCCAACGCAAAGGCGGCGGTGGTACGCGCCCGGGTGGCGCTGGAGAACGCACGGATTCAGCTGGAGGATGCCGACGTCCGCGCGCCCATCGACGGTACCATCATCGAAAAAGGCGTCGAGCGGGGTTCCGTGATTGCGTCGGCCACGCAGAACGTGGGCGGCGGGACCGCGCTCCTCAAGATGGCCGACCTGGACCTGGTCCAGATCACCTCGCAGGTAGATGAGACCGACATCGGCAAGGTGCAGAAGGGCCAGGCGGCCACGGTCACCGTCGACGCGTACCCCAACCGGCCGTTCGAGGGAACGGTGCTCAAGATCGAGCCCCAGGC
The DNA here is from genome assembly GCA_035707305.1 of Gemmatimonadales bacterium. Lineage (GTDB taxonomy): Bacteria > Gemmatimonadota > Gemmatimonadetes > Gemmatimonadales > GWC2-71-9 > DASQPE01. Next base: position 7,822 of record DASSUE010000231.1, on the reverse strand, counting down.
AGTGGTGAATCAGAACGTGACCACGTTCCCGGTTCGCATCCGCATCGACAACAAGGGCGGGCTCCTGCGCCCGGGAATGAACGCGGATATCGAGATTCACGTAGGTGAACGGCGGGGGGTGTTGGCGGTTCCCAACGCGGCCCTTCGCACCCAGCGTGACGCCGGATCGGCCGCTCAGGTGCTGGGAATGGATACCGCCGCGGTGCGGGAACGACTCGCGGCAGACGGCCCGGCGGCACCCCGGCCCAATGGCCCGATCGCGACGCGCTCACGGGCGGATTCTGGACCACTGCTGACGGATCGCCTGTCGGGAAGCGCGCCCAGCCGGCGGGGCACGCACGCGGCCGATCCGCGGGCATCTCGTCCATCCGCCCGTTTCGTGGTGTTTGCCAAGCGGGGCGGACCGCCCGAGCCGCGCTGGATTCGCGCCGGACTCACCGACCTGGACTACACCGAAGTACTGGAGGGGGTGGGCGCCGGGGATTCCGTGCTGATCCTGCCGAGCGCGAGCTTGGTCCAGTCGCAGCAGGAGATGCGCGAGCGCATGAACCGGGTCACCGGCGGCGGCGGCCTGCCCGGCATGCGCCAGCAGACCGCGCCTACGAGCACGGTTCCGGCGCCACCACCGCGCTGACCACCCGCCATGTTGCTGGGAGAGATCGTCGCCGCCGCACTCCAGTCCATTCGGGCCAACGCACTGCGTTCCATGCTGACCATGCTGGGCATCGTGATCGGCGTGGGGGCCGTCATCACAATGCTGGCGCTGGGACGCGGTGCGCAGAAGGCGGTCGAAGACCGGATCGCGGCGCTCGGCGCGAACGTGTTCACCGTGTTCGCCGGACAAGGCAGGGCCGGGATGGTCCGGATCACGGATGCGACGATCCTCTCGACCGACGATTACGACGCCCTCCAGCGGGACGCGACGCTGCTCTCGGCCGTCGTGCCGGAGATGTCCCAGAACGCGCAGGTCACGCTCGGCAATCAGAACGCCAACCTGCAGGTGGTCGGTACGACGCCGGAGTACATCGCGGTGCGGAACTACAGCGTGCCGTACGGACGGATGTTCACCGACGGCGACAACGGCGCCCGGCGTCGCTACGCCGTGCTCGGCGCCGCGGTGCCGGCCATGCTGGGCGGAAATCCGGCCGCGATGATCAACCAGACGATCGACCTCGGTGGCGTCCCCTTCGAGGTCGTCGGGGTGCTCAGCGCTAAGGGAGCGGCGGGCGGATGGATGAATCCCGACGAGCAGGTGCTCGTGCCGCTCAATACCGCGCAGTATCGCCTGTTCGGCACCAACCGGCTGCGCTCGCTCGCGTTGGAGGTGAAGGACGGTGTCCCCGTCGACCAGGGGATGGTGGATGTCGAGCGAGTGCTGAGACGGGAGCACAAGATCCGACCCGGTGCGCCGAACGACTTCACGATCCGCGACCAGCGCGATCTCCTGACCACGCAGCAGCAGGCCACGGAAGTCTTCACCTATCTGCTCGCGAGCATCGCCGCGGTGAGCCTCGTGGTGGGCGGGATCGGGATCATGAACATCATGCTGGTCTCGGTCACGGAGCGGACCCGCGAGATCGGCGTGCGAATGGCGCTCGGCGCCACCCGGGGCAACATCCAGCTGCAATTCCTGATCGAAGCGCTGGTGCTCTGTGTGGCCGGCGGCGTGGTCGGCATCCTGGTGGGCACGGGCGTCGCGGTCGGGCTGTCTCGCTTCCTGCAGTGGAATACGTTCATCTCGCCGTTCGCGGTGGCGGTGGCGTTCGTTTTCAGCGCCGCGGTGGGGCTATTCTTCGGCATCTGGCCCGCGCGCCGTGCCGCGCGACTGGATCCGGTCGTCGCGCTGCGATACGAATGACCAGTGACGAGTGACCAGTGACGTAATCGTCGTCGGCGCCGGCGTGGCGGGACTGGCGGCCGCGCGCGCCCTCGCTGAGGCCGGGCTCGACGTCTGCGTGCTCGAGGCGCGCAACCGAGTCGGAGGCCGGATCCTGACGGAGCAGGTGCCGGGGTTCGCGCTGCCGCTCGAGCTGGGTGCCGAGTTCGTGCATGGCTACGCCGACGAGATCTGGGACCTGGTGCGCAACGCGGGCCTCCCCATCGTCGCGGTGGGCGAACGGCACGATCTGGCGCGCGACGGCGGATTGTCGCCTGGTGCAGACATCCAGGGTCCGCTGGCCGAGCTCGCCGCGCGCGCTGCGGCCCTCGAAATGGACCAGCCGGTCGCCGCCCTGCTCCGCAACATGGCCCTCCCACCGGACCAGGCCGCGATACTGACCCGATATGTCGAAGGCTTCCACGCGGCCGACCCGGCACGGGCCAGCGCGCGCGCTTTGGGCACCGTCGAAAGCGGCCAGGGATCGGGATCGAACATCGGCTTCCGGCTGCTGGGCGGAGGTTACGGCGCCGTGGTGGATGAGCTGCGGGCCGGCGTGCCCGGAGACGCGGTCACGTTCGGCGCGGCCGTCACCCACATCGCCTGGACGCGGGGCTCGGTCACCGTCCAATCCGGCCGCTCATCGCGCTCGGCAGGTGCCGCAGTGGTCACCGTGCCGGCTCCGGTGCTCGCGAGCCGGACCGGTCCAACGTTCGATCCGCCTTTGCCGGAGAAACAGAGCGCGTTGACCCAGATCGGCGCCGGGCCGGCCCTGCGGGTCTTGCTCCGGTTTCGTACCAGCTGGTGGGAGGAGCTGCCGGGCGCGCACCGGACGTCCGACCCGGTCGGATTCATCCATATCCCGAACGCACCGCTGCCGACCTGGTGGACACCGGCCCCGATTCGGGCGCCGCTGCTGGTGGGTTGGGCGGGAGGGCCGAGCGCGGCCCGATTCGCCGGGCAGCCGGACGACGTGCTCGTCAGAGCCGGCCTGGGCACGCTGGCAGCGGCGTTCGAGCTCAGCGAGTCACGGCTTCGCGACCTGCTGCTCGACGCGCGGACCCACGATTGGTCGTCGGATCCCTGGAGCCTGGGAGCGTACAGCTACCTGCTGGCGGGGGGCGAAGGCGCCCAGTCGCGGCTGGCAGCTCCGGTCGCGCAGACGTTGTTTTTCGCCGGTGAGGCTACCCATCCCGGCGGAGAGAACGCCTCGGTGCACGGCGCCATCGAAACCGGTGTCCGAGCGGCGCGGGAGGTCATCGCGGCACTCGGGTGAGTTCGTCGTCCAGTAAATGGTGGCCCGCGCCTATGCGGCGCATGCGGTCACGCCAGAACGTGCGGGGAGCGAATCCGGCGCAGCAAAGACCGCAAGGTAGCCCGAGGCCGGCGCCAGTTGATCGAATGAAAGCTCTCGATATCCCAGCGCCGCCATCTCACAGCGAAGCAGTGACGGCGGCGTGCCGTGCGATTGCGTCGGCTTGTCGGAGTCGATGATCGCCACGCGCCCACCCGGGGCGAGCGCGGCGTGAAGGTTGAAGAGGAAGTGGTAGGGGCGCGCGATCTCGTGATACATATGGGAGAGCAGCGCGAGATCCACGGATGCCGGCGGCAGCCTCGGATCATCCGGCCTGCCGACCACCAGGGTAACGCCTCGGAGCTGCTCCCGGGCGAGCCGGGCGCCGAGCGAGTCGAGGATCGCCTGCTTGATATCCTGCGCGTAGATCGTCGCGCCCGGTCCCAGACGGCGCGCGAGCCGCACGGTGTAGTACCCTGCCCCAGCGCCGATGTCGGCCACGCGCGTATCGGGACCGATCTTCAGCAGCGCGAACACCCGCTCCGCCTCGCCGACACCGTCGCGGCTCGATTCGGTGTCCCAGGAGATCGAGGAAATGCGCGCCACCGGCCTTCCGGCGGCCGGGAGCGCGGAGTCACGGGCGCTGGTGGCCGACTGCGCGCACGCCGTGCCGGCGGCGGCGAGACAGATGACGGCAAGCAGCACTGGCGATGTGACGTCGCGGCTCACGATGGCCCTCACTTGCGGAAGTCCAGTCCGGCGGGGCAATATCGGACCTCTCTACGAATCGCCTGCCCCGGAGTTCCATGCTGCGGACTTGCATACTGGGCACCGGTTTTGCCGTGCCCGACCGGGTCGTCACCAACCACGACCTCGCCGCCGTGATGGACACGAGCGACGAGTGGATCCGCACCCGCACCGGCATCGCCGAACGCCGCTGGGCCAGGGAGGGGGAAACCGGCGCCGCGCTGGGCTGCCGGGCCGCGTCCAAGGCGATGGAGGCCGCTGGGCTCACCCCCGCCGACATCGATGCGATCGTGTTCGCCACGTCTACCCCGGACCATTTTGCACCCGGAAACGGCGTGTACCTCCAGCGGCTGCTCGGCTGCGGACCGATTCCCGCGCTCGACATCCGAACCCAGTGCAGCGGTTTCGTGTATTCGCTTTCCGTGGCCGACGCCTGGATCCGCACCGGTTCGTACCAGCGCGTGCTGGTAGTGGGCGGAGAGATCCAGTCCACCGGAATGGATCTGAGCACGCAAGGACGGAACACGGCTGTCATCTTCGCCGACGGCGCGGGAGCGGCGGTTTTGGGCCCGACCGACCAGCCTGGGCGTGGGATTCTCGCCTTTGATCTTCACTCCGACGGCACCCACGCGGAGAAGCTCTGGGTGGATGCACCGGGCTCGATGTATCACCCCCGCATCAGCCACGCGCACCTCGACTCCGGACGTCATTTTCTCGATATGGATGGGAAGGAAGTCTTTCGGCATGCGGTCGCCCGGATGCCCGAGTCGGTGCGGGCGGTACTGGCCGCCGCGGGCGAGCGGCTGGACGACGTCGCCCTGCTGCTGGCCCACCAAGCGAACCAGCGGATCTCCGAGATGATCCAGCGGGAGCTCGGACTGCGGGATGACCAGGTGTACAACAACATCGAACGGTACGGCAACACGACATCGGCGACGATTCCGATCGCGCTCGACGAGTGCGTACAGGCGGGGCGAGTGCGCCCCGGCGACCTCGTCGTGTTCACCGCGTTCGGCAGCGGCTTTCTCTGGGGGAGCGCGGCGATGCGGTGGTGAGGGACGAGTGACAAGTGACACGTGACGAGTGATCGATCAATCCGCTACTTGTCACTCGTCACTGCTTTTTCAGGGATACTTCCTCGCGTAGTACTCCGCCGTCCGGGTGGCCCGGGCGCGGTACAGCTCCTCGTCATCGTCCTCGACATCGTGCACGAACAGGTGGAGCGAGCCGGGCCACATCGTGGCCTGGAGCGACCAGTTGCACGATGGCGCAAGCAGCACCCACTGCAGAGCCCCGCCGCCGGCGTCCGTCAGGTGGATGTCGCTGGCGCGCTCCAGCGGCACGCTGGCGGGAATGCCCGCCATGGCGGCTTCCAGCGGATCGAACGCCAGCTCGGCATCGGCCCAGGAGCGGAAATTGACGGTCCCATGAACCGTATCTTCGCTATTGGGCAAGTCCAACTCGGTCCGCCACTCGCCGAGCAGGTCCCACGCATGATCCATTGGCCCGATATCGGGTACCTGGACGACCGGATGCTTGGGCATGGCAGGCCTCCGCGGTCCAAGGGTGGTTGAATCTTTTTGTCTAAGCGTTCCGTATTGTAACGTGCCCGAAACCCATTACATCGAGCTTCGCACATGCATGCAACATTCACGCTGGTTCTCAGTATAGTCGCCGGGTACGCTGGGTTCCGCATAGCTCGGGATTTCGTCCGCCGCCGCCTCCGGTTCGTCGATGCCGTCCGGTCCCCGTGGGCACCGTGGATCGCCGGTCTTGCCGCCGGAGTCCTGGCACTGCCGCTGACGCTGGTACCGCTGGTGCCGATCGGAACGCTGTTTGTCGCCGCGGTCGCCTTGGGGATCGGGATGGGCACCGCCAGCGGCGCCCGCGCGCTCGACCGTACCGAATGGAGCCAACGGCACCTGCTTCCTTGACCGTTATATGTCGGGAGACCGGGTTGCGGTGCGCGCTGTCACAACCGCCGGCCTTCGGTAGTATGATTCCGCCATGGCGACCGTTCAGTGCGTCCGATGCGGACAGGAGCGGGACCGCATGGCCTTCCAGCCGTTCCCCACCGAGCTCGGCCGGCGTGCGTTCTCCGAAATTTGCGCGGTCTGCTGGGGCGAATGGCTGCGCACCCAGCAGCAACTCATCAACCACTACGCGCTGAACCTGCGAGATCCGCAGGCCAAGGATTTTCTCTTCAAGCAGATGGAGCAATTTCTGTTCGGCGTCCGAACCGAGAAGTAGATCAGAAGGTCGCACCCAGCCGGAACACCAGGTCGATCCCGGGCCCGCTGGGCTCGAGGTCTTCGACCATCCCCAGGCGCCACTCGCGTCCCCCCTTGGTTGCCAGGATCCAGCCGAAATCGAGCGACAGCTCGCGACGATCCAGCGCCGGAAGCGTCACGTCTTCGTAATACGGCGAATGGTAGAGAAAGTTCGCGAACACCGACTGCCGGCCCCAGAATCGGAACCGGAGGCCCGACGTGGCGGAAAGGAAGAGTTCGCGCTGGAACTCCGCCAACTCGCCGTGGTGCGGGGTGAACCCCACGCCGACACTTCCCTCGTAGGTGAATCGGGAGGCGAACGGAGCGCGGAGCGTGGTTACGGCATTCACCGACAGCGTTCCGCGTCCGTAGCCGTCGGGCCCGATGCTGGTGGGCAGCGTGACCGATCCAACCGTTTGGATCAGCGAGTTGAAGCGATAGCCGGCGCCGAGCCGGATGTCGCCAAGGAAGAAACCGGAGTGGTCTCGCGCCACCCTCACCCCATTCGGGGCCGTCACCTCATACGCGAACGCGTTGCGGGGCCGCGCGTCCCGTTCAGGCATCTCGATGCCGAACAGGTCGTGATACCACTCGAGGAAACCGTCGAGGAACCCGTCGTACGTCCCCAGCAAGGGCACTTCGGCCAGGACGAACGCCCGGGGACCGAGCTCGCGCACGACCCCGAGATCGATGCGCATGAGCTCCGCGTCGAGCAGCCAGTTGGTCTCCGCGGACGGCACATTGTACTCGATGGCGCTCCCGTACTCGACGTTGATGGCGGCGCGCCAACGCTTGCCGGTCGGCTCTACATAGGGCTGGAAGCCGAGCCCAGTTCGACTCACGGCGGCAGGGTTGATGGGAGCCCAGGCGGGCAACCCCTGCGCCTCCGTGCCGCCGCAGGGCGCGAGCAACATGGCCGCCAGCAGCGGGAGGAGCCGCGAGCGAACGCGGGGCGGGCGTACCGGCGCTCTGCAACGAGCGGACGTCGTCGCCAAGGCTGACTCCGAGGATATGGGTGGTGAGTGGCCCGTAAGATAACCCGCCTCCGGTTCGCAACGGATCGCGTGCGCGGCTTGACGCGTCCTCGAACGGGCGATACACTCATAACTATGCACCCGACCTGTTACTACTGGTTCGTCTACTTTACCCGATCCGGCGCGGCTCGAGGCCCGTCCGGTTCCGGTGGTCGCGTGCGGTAGGCCACTCGAGAACGGACCCTTCGACGCCCCGCCGGGATCCCGGCGGGGCGTCGTGTTTTCTCACCATCGCGGAGCAGAGAGATCGCTATGCGCGTAGCCATCCAGGGAGCCGTGGGCTCCTTCAGCGAAGCCGCGGCCCGTCGCCGGTGGCCGGAGCTCGAGGCGGTTCCCTGCCGCGACGTGCAGGACGTGGTGACCGCGGTCCGGGACAGCACCGCCGACGCCGGCATTCTGCCGATCGAGAACTCGCTCATCGGCTCGGTGACGACAACCTACGACCTGCTGCACGAGGCGTTCGGGGATGGGCGCCTGGCGCTCACGCACGAGATCCTGCTCCCGGTGCACCACACGTTGATCGGCCTGCCCGGTGCAACGCTCGATGGAATCCAGCGGGTGCTGTCGCATCCCGTTGCGCTGGGCCAGTGCCGGATCTGGC
>DASSUE010000230.1:0-3069 GCA_035707305.1 Gemmatimonadales bacterium | reverse complement strand
TCTTTCAATCCCTCCTGGAGCTGCCTGGGGAGATCGGCCAATGGAGCCTGGGGAAGGTGAGGTGGTGACAGACACCAATACCTGCGGAAACAGGAGGGTGCCAACTGGCGTCCGGGAAGTTCACAGCCCGTTTGAAGATTCACCACGGAGACACGGAAGAAACACGGAGAACAACGATAGACCGGGTATTCCGTGTTTGACTCCGCCTTTTCCGTGTCCCCGTGGTGTACTATCGTGCTCGGCTCACCGCACCGCGCCGAGATACCGGTCGAGCCAGTCGAGCGTCTCCTTCACCAGCTGCGGACGCGGGACGAAGTGCCCTCCCTCGGAGATGACCTGCCGCTTGTGCTCCGCAGATGTCCCGAGCAGCCGGAACATCGGACGCTGGGAGGTCTCGACCGGGAAGTAGTGGTCGTACTGCCCATTCAGCATCAGCACCGGCTGCGTGATTCGAGGCAGGAAGTTGATCGGCTCCACTTCCGGCAGTCCCCGCTGGTTTTCGAGACCGGCGACGAGGAGGACCACGACTTTGAGGCGAGGCTCGACGGCCGGCATGATGCCGCCGAGGTAGCCGCCCCAGCTCAAGCCGTAGTACGCGACCTTCGATGAATCGATGTCGGGCCGGGTCGCCAGGTAGTCGACCGTCCGCCGAAGATCTTTGGCCCACATGATCACGTGGTCCCGGTAGAAGTAACTCGAGTCGGCGTAGTCGCTCTTGAGACTGTCCTCCCGCTCGTATGTGCTCTTGTAGATCGGATGGACGACGGCCCGCCCGCTCTTCACCACGAAATCGAATGATCGAACCGTGATGTCTTTGCTCGACGAGCGGTCGTGGATCGCGTTCGAGCCGGGAAAGATCACGACGGCTTGATAGGGCGACTTCCCATTCCGGGGGAGATACAGGTAGGCGGCCATGCGCTCGCCGTTATACGCCGCGTCGAACGTCACCTTCTCCCGGATCCAGTCGTCGGTCTCCGTGCGCGCGGTGTCTACGACCGCGTTCAGCCTGGTGCGGTCGTAGTCGTACATCCGCCGGTATGCGGCGAACACCTGGTCCGACACCGGCTGCTCCTTCGCGAAGTCCCGGAACGCGCGCACGATGGGGCGCCGGGCGATCGCGAGGTTCTCGTCGCCGACGTACTTCGCGAGCCGGAATCCGTTGGTCGGCCCGCGGTCGAACGGATCCTGCGCGTACGCGTCGTTGAACGCGTAGCTCGGGTCGTTCCAGCCGCCGCCCAAGATGTAGCGCTCGGAGCCGGATTGGTTGAGGCACCACTCGCGCGCGTTGCCGGCCATGTCGCGGGTGCCGTACGGGCCGTCGCCCCGGTGTTGCCCCACCGGCGCCAGTCCCTTCCCGGAGAAGTTGCTCAGCGGCACGATGCCGGCGCCGCCCCAGGTGAATGCCGCCCGACTCCAGTGGTAGATCGTCGGCAGCTCGGCTCCGGCGAACTCGGCGTACGCTGCAGCTTCGTACCAACTGACGCCGGTGACCGGATGGTCCGCCTGCCCTTCGGGGTAGGTGCCGGCCTCCCAGCCGGCCGGGCCGCGGCGGCCTGTTCGGTCGGTGAAGCGCACCGTCGCGTCATCCCAGGACAGCTCGCGGCCACGCTCCACGAATCGATGCTTCCATAGCTCACGCCGCTGGTATCCGCCGGCGTCCACGAACCGCTTGAACGCGCGGTTGGTCACCTCGTCGCGGCCGATGAGATAGTCACCGAGCTCGAGCGGCTTGAGGTGCTCGAGCCCCGGCAGGTTGAGCTCTCCCGCACCGCCGGCCACCCGCACCATCGGCTCGGCGACGGTGTCGGGCGAGAGCACGACCGTGCCCGGGGCGATGAACGCGGTCCACATCAATGCATCGAGGGTCTGATAGCCGGGCTTCTCCAGCCGGATCCGAGAGATCCGGAAAGGGACCCGGGCGGCGGCGATGGGCGTGGTGCCGAGCGGGATGGGTTCTGCGTCCGGGGTCGCGTAGCGCATCCAGGAGACGCGGGCGCCCGCGGGCTCGGATCTGATCGTCACCGTATCGGAGAATGAGCTCCAGAGCGCCGCGAGCGCCGAGTCGTGCGGAGCGATCGCGGCCGCGCGGGAGGCGACGACATAGGCCGAGTCCGAGCGGGCGCTGTCGGCGAGCAGGCGGATGGCGGGGATCGCGGTGCGCTGCACCCACTCCACCTCGGAGGCCCGCGCTCGGCGGGCGCTGTAGGACGGCCAGGTTAGGGCGGTTCCCGCGGCGGCGACGATCACCGTCGCGGCGGCGGCCCAGACCCAGCGGCGCGGGCGGCCGCTCGTGCGACCGGTGGCCGGCCCAAGGCCGCTGGCGGGCGTGGCGAGCGCCTTGGCGAACCCGCTTCCGTCGGCGAAGCGGTCGGCGGGAGCCCGGCTGAGCGCGCGCGTAACGACCGCGTCGAGCCAGGGCGGAACGTCCCGCAGCGCGCCCACCACCGGCGCTGGCCCGGCGAACCGCTTGGCAATCACCGACTGCGGTGTGATGCCGGTGAACGGCGGTTCGCCCGCGAGCATCTCGAAGAGCACGCAGCCAAGGCTGTAGACGTCCGATCGGGCATCGATGCCGGAGGCACCCGCCGCCTGCTCGGGGCTCATGTAGGCCGGGGTCCCGACGCTCATCCCGGTCGCGGTGAGCTGCTCGCCCGGCTCACCGCCGACGGCGCGGGCGATTCCGAAGTCGGCGACGAGGGTGTTGCCGTCCCGGGTGAGCAGGATGTTCTCGGGCTTCACGTCGCGGTGGACCACGCCGTGCTCGTGGGCATAGCCCAGCGCCTCGGCGGCTTCGCGCGCGATGCGGATCGCGTCTTCGAGCGGGAGCTGCCGCTCGCGGCGGAGCCGGTCGCGGAGTGACTCGCCCTCGATGAACGGCATGGTATACCAGAGCTGGCTCGCGGTTGAGCCGGAGTCGTAGACGGAGACGATGTGCGGGTGCTGGAGCCGGGCGGCGAAGCGGATCTCGCGCTGGAACCGCTCGGGGCCGAGCGAGGCGGCGAGCTCGGGGTGGAGCAGCTTGAGCGCGACCGGCCGGTCGTGCTTGACGTCGTGGGCGAGATAGACGGT
>DASSUE010000229.1:0-11223 GCA_035707305.1 Gemmatimonadales bacterium | reverse complement strand
GCCGAAATCGAGCAGCAGGTTACGTATCCGCTGGAAGTAGCCATGCTCGGCATCCCTCGCACCACCGGTGTGCGGTCCATCTCGAAGGCCGGGCTGTCGGTCGTCACGATCGACTTCGAAGACGGCGCCGATCTCTATTTCGCCCGGGCACAGGTGCAGCAGCGGATGCAGCAGGTGCGCGGCGCCCTGCCGGCGGAGGCGGAGCCCATGCTCGGCCCGGCGGCCACAGCGATGGGGGAAGTGTTTCAGTACTTGGTGGAGACCAGCGACACTACACCGCGCGCGGAGCCGGACACGGCCACGCTCCTCGCTCTCGCGAACGCGCAAGAGTACATCATCCGGCCGCTGCTTCGGACCGTGCCTGGCGTAGCCGACGTGAATGCCTGGGGCGGCATGCAGCAGCGTTTCGAGGTTCTCGCCGACCCGGTTAAGCTGGCGGGATATCGGCTGACGCTCGACGACCTGGAACGCGCGGTTGCGGAAAACAATGCGAATTTCGGAGGCGGATACATCGAGGACCGGGGTGACCGGCTGAGCATTCGTGGGCTGGGCAGGGTGAGAGACACAGCGGACATCGCGCAGGTCGTGGTCGCCACGCGTGGAGCCACGCCCGTTCGGATCGGCGATTTGGCGCGCGTGACGGTCGGACCTGAGCTCCGCTTCGGTGCCGTAACGCGCGATGGCCGCGGTGAGGCACTCTCCGCGACGGTCCTGATGCTCAAGGGGTCCAATGGGCGCGAGGTAGTTTCCCGGGTAGAAGCGAAGCTGGCCGAGATCGCGCGGCTCCTGCCTCCAGGCATCCGGGTGCGGCCCTACTACAACCAGGGCGAGGTGGTCACCCGCACCACCCACACGGTCTTTCGCAACCTACTGGAGGGCGGTCTTCTCGTCGTCGCGGTGCTGTTCCTCTTCCTCGGCAACCTGCGCGCATCGCTGCTCACCGCCTCGGTTATCCCATTGTCGCTGCTTGGTGCGTTCATTGCGATGAAGCGTTTTGGGGTGACAGCGAACCTCATGAGCCTCGGCGCCCTCGATTTCGGGCTACTGGTAGACGCGTCCATCGTCATCGTTGAGTGCATCTCGCGGCGGGTGAGAGGGCTGCATCTCCCGGCGCGGCTGCGCAGCGTGCACGACGCTGCACTTGAGGTGGGTCGTCCGGTCGCATTCGGGGTCACCATCATCATCGCGGTCTATGCCCCAGTGGCGGCGCTCGAAGGAATTGGTCGCAAGATGTTTCTGCCGATGGCGTTCACTGTTTGCGCCGCGGTCCTGACCTCGCTGCTGCTCGCGCTGACCTATGTTCCGGCTGCCGCTTCGTACCTCTTCGCTGCTCCCGACGCCAACAAGGCCGCGACTGCGCGGGAGGCTGAGTGGTTCGCGCGCCTCCGCGCGGCCTACGGCCGGGCGCTCGATGCGGCGCTAGCGCACCCGCGGCGGGTGGCTGCCGCGTCGGTCATGCCGTTCCTCATCGCTGTGGGATCAGTGCCCTTCCTCGGCTCGGAGTTCATGCCGCAGCTGGACGAGGGGTATTTGCTGGTTGAGGCCTGGCGTCCGCCGAGCACATCATTGCCAGAAGGTGCGGCGCTGTCCGGTGATATTGAGCGGACACTCCTCAGCTTTCCCGAAGTCCGCAGCGCAGTCACCAATTTGGGTCGGCCGCATGAGGCTACCGAAGCAATGGCGCTTGGTGAGGGTGATACGTACGTGATGCTACATCCCACGCGTCGCTGGCGCGCCGGATCGCTTGACGAGCTGGTGGCCGGGATGGATTCCGCGCTCAGCGAGATTCCGGGCATGAGTTTCGAGTTCACCGCGCCAATGCGCATGCGCTTGGGTGAGGTAGTCTCCGGCGTCAAGGCAGACTTCGGGGTCAAGCTGTTCGGCGATAGCCTACCCTTGCTCCGGGCGAAGGCCGAGGAGCTACGTGCGGTCATCGCCGGCGTTCCGGGAGCGGAGGACGTGCTGCTCAAGGCCAGCGCGGGGGCCCTCCAGCTCGAGCTCGACATCGATCGGTCAGCAATTGCGCGTTTCGGTCTAAGCGTGGCGGATGTCCAGCGGTCCGTAGAGATGGGTGTGCATGGCATGTCAGCCTCGGAGGTCATCGCCGGCCGGCGCCGCTACCCGATCACCGTGCGGTTGGACGTTCCCTACCGATCTACGCCGGAGGCTGTAGGCCAAATCCTGCTGGACACACCCGCCGGCGGCACCGTGACGCTCTCACAGGTCGCGACCCTCCGTGTTGTAGAGGGTCCGGAAGTGATTGATCATGAGGGCGGCGAGCGCTTCATCCTGGTCCAGGCAAACGTCCGGGGTCGAGATCTCGGCGGGTTCGCGCGGGAGGCGGATCGGGCCATTCGCACCCACATTCAGCTTCCGCCCGGGTACTACGTCAGCTATGGCGGGCAGTTCGAGCACCAGCGCCGCGCGATGGGCCGGCTGGCATTCATCGTCCCGGGCGTGTTGCTGTTGATTGGGGGGCTCCTATACGCCAGCTTCGGCGTGCTGCGCCACGCGCTGGTAGTGATGCTGAACGTGCCCTTCGCGTTGGTAGGCGGCGTCGCCGCGCTCTGGCTTCGGGGCATGCACCTCAACCTGAGCGCTGCGGTAGGGATGATCGCGGTGTTCGGGGTCGCGATCCTCAATGGGCTCGTCCTCGTCACTACGGTCAACCAGTTGCGAGGGGCGCATCCGTCTATCAAGGGCGCGATCCACGAGGCGGTGCTGCTCCGGCTCCGACCGGTGCTCGCAACAGCGGCTGTGGCGTCATTCGGGTTCCTGCCGATGGCGCTTTCGACCAGCGCCGGGGCTGAGGTGCAGCGCCCGCTCGCCTCAGTAGTGATCGGCGGACTGGTGTCCTCGACCCTCCTGACGCTCCTGGTGCTGCCCAGTGTGCTTGCGTGGGTAGAGACACGAAGATCAGCCGTCGCAGCTTCGGCCCCCAGTCACGAGTGAGCCAGAGCGTGGTTCGGACCGTGGGTTAGCAGCTAGTCGGCACCCACGCCCTTCACCCCGCCGTTGTGCCCGACTTTGGCCATGACCTTGATTAACCGGGGCATGGGCGCTGCGCTGGAAACGGTCGGTGTTCGCCCAACAGCGTTCACCACAGAACCATTGGGCGCCCTTGCAGGTTAAAGTGGGGCAGCGAAACTAGGTTGTGAACCGTTCTTGGATACGCTTAGACGCCAAGTCAACGATTCCTGACAGCCATCTACGACACCACAAGGCCACATCCGCTGCCAATCCACTCCTGCTGCAACTCTTCCGGCGGGTGCGGATGCTTACGCCCACCCCCGACGCCCTCGGGTCCGAGTCTCGACCGTCAGTCCTGATCGACTGCAATTACGTGCTGACTCACCCTGGGCTGGCGGAGACCGGCGGCCGCCCAGCGCGCAATAACCCGCCGTTCGGAATTAGCGCGCTTCCCGGTTTCGGAACCACCGGTCGAGATACTCCGCGACTGCAGCGGAATCGCGTCCCGTGCACCGGAACGCGATATGACCATCAGGCCGTACCAAGTACTGGGCGGCGTGATGGATGTTGCGCACGCCCAGCCGAAACAGCGCCGCGCCGTGCGGATCGACGAGCCCGCCAGGTGTGTCGCTGGCGCTCAGACCGTGTACCATGAGCAGGCCGGCGTGGAGCTCGGTGAGCTCGGCGAGGCGCGCGCGATCCCAGCCCTCCGGTGTTCCACACAACAGCAGATGTAGGTGCGGGCTGGAAAGCTCCTGCTGGAGATAAGTGGGCCGCCCGTCGCGCGTGACCGGTGCGTCCGGAAGTCGGTCGCCCGCCTTCGGGCCGGTCCGTAAGCGTGGCTCGCCCTCGGCGACGGCCGGACTCTTCCGGTAGCGAATGCGGAGCTGCGACACGAAATAGAACACGCGTGCGCGGAGCCGCTTCGAGGCGAGGAGGCGGGGCAGCACGTGCGTGCCTACGGTGCGACGGACCCACGCGGCCAAAGCGCCGCCCGAGATGGCCCGCGTGAACAGGCCGAACGCGCGATCGGTATAGTGAAGGAGCAGGCGTCCCACCGGCCAGCGCTCCGCCTCGTAGGAGTCGAGCAGCGGCTCGATGGCCGTGCCACGCGCAACGAGGGCCAGCTTCCAGGCAAGATTCCAGGCGTCCTGAATCCCGGTGTTCATCCCTTGCGCGCCCACCGGACTGTGGATGTGAGCGGCATCCCCGGCGAGGAAGATGCGACCGGCCCGATAGTGCGCGGCCTGACGGTGGTGGAGTCGGAAGTGGGTGAGCCAGACGGGATCGCGGAGAACGAGCCCACCTTCGGTGGCGCCGTCCACGATCCGCTGCAGCTCGTCGAGCGAGAGCTCGTTGGTCATTGGAACATCGGGCAAGCCGTCGGACGCAGTGCTGTCGCGCACCCGGGCCCCCCTGCCACGGGCACCAGTGCCGGGCATGGCGATGACCCGCCACGTTGCCGGCGATCCTAACGGGAAGAACAGCGCGACACCCCGTCCGACCGCAAAGGAGTGGAGCGTATCCGGCTCGAGCGGGCCGTCGACCTCGACATCGCCAAGGACGAAATCCTGGAGGTATGCGTCCCCTTCGAACGGAATGGCCGCGAGCTTTCGCACCGTGCTGTGGGCGCCGTCGCATCCCACGAGATAGCCC
The DNA here is from genome assembly GCA_035707305.1 of Gemmatimonadales bacterium. Classification (GTDB taxonomy): domain Bacteria; phylum Gemmatimonadota; class Gemmatimonadetes; order Gemmatimonadales; family GWC2-71-9; genus DASQPE01. Next base: position 6,597 of record DASSUE010000229.1, on the reverse strand, counting down.
GTCCGCACGAGTTCCTCCCGGCCCGCACGATCGCGGAGCACGCAATGCACCTCGTCAGGTCCGGCCGTGGCGTCGACCAACTCCACCCCGCGCTCGATCCTCACGCCCACTGACGCGAGGTAATCGCCCAGCACGGCTTCGGTCTCAGCCTGCGAAACGAAGAGGATGAACGGGAACCGGGTATCCGTCGGCCCGAAGTCGCCGAGACGCACCTCGGCGGTGCGCCTCCGGGCGAGGTGCAGCAGGAGGCGGACGCTCGGGTTGCCACGCCGGACCAGCGCCTCCCCGAGCCCGCAGCTCTGGAGCACTTCCAAGGTGCGGGCCTGCACCCCGAGGGCGCGGGATTCCCCTGCGCGGTCCATCGCGCGATCGACGACCCGGAAGTTCGAACCGAAGCGGACGAGCCCCGCGGCGAGCGTGAGCCCAGTCGGACCGGCGCCCACGATCAGCACGTCCAGCGGCGCATTGTCCGGCGAGTTGAGCTTGCGAATACCAGCGGCTCGTGGCGGCACGTCCACAGCCACGCCTCCCTTCCCGAGGTCAGGAAAATTCGGTCCTGGCGACCGTTGGCGTACCCCGTATGACCCAGAGTAACCACAGGAGGAATTTTGGGCAGGGCAGCGAAACTATCGTGAGCACGTTCTTGGCCAAGGCTTGGACACTCGCTCAGCGATTCCTAAACCGTTGGTCGGAGGTTCGAATCTTCTCGGGGGTATTCCATTCCTCGCCTAGCTCCCCGGCGGCGACGGCGCGGTCACCGTCACGGTCGCCGTCTGCTGGATCCCGACGCCCCCTGCAGTCGCCGAGACGACCTTGGTTTCGGCCATTGTGGATATGAACGAACCGGTGGCGACTCCGTTCGTGTTGGTCGTGCCGGGTTGGGTGATCGTGTTGCCGCTCCCAGACACCGAGAGCTGCACCGAGACGCCGGACAGCGGCGTGCCCTGAGCGTCGCGCACGGTTACCGTGACGGTCGACGAGCCCGTCCCCGCCTCGATCGAGGTCGGGGTTGCCGATACACTCGATCGCGAGCCGCTCGGCGCACCGGCACCCACTTGAATCGGTGCTGATCGGACACCGGACAGGCCGGGAGCGCTGAAGCTGAGGACGCGCGGACCCGGCGCACCGCTGATCACGAGGTCGGTGAATACAGCGCGCCCTTCGCCGTTGGTCGAGCGTGTCGTCGAGCCGCCAAGTGTGCCGCCTCCGCTCGCGATCGCTACGGTCACATTCACGCCGGCTTGCCGGACCGGGTTGCCGGCGGCATCCCGAAGCTCAACCACTGGCTGCTGTGCAAGCGGGGCACCGCTCGCAGCGGTCGACGAAGGTTGGGTGACGATAGCAAGGGTGCTGGGGGGGCCAACCGTAGCCGTAGCGGTGAACGTTACGGGCGAGCCCTCCAAACCCGCCGCGTTTGCCGTTGCGGTCTGGGTGCCGACAACGGGGCCGAGCGTCCAAATAACGTCGGCGGTGCCGTCGGCCCGGGTAGTCGTGGTGGAGGCCGACAGGGAGCCGCTCCCCGAGCCGACGGCCCAGGCGACCCGCACGCCCCCAACACCATCGCCATTGGCATCCACCGCCCTGACCGAGAGCGGTGCTTCAAGCCGGCTCAATACCGGGCCGCTCTGGGCATGGCCGCCGTTCTGGAGCAAGCGCGCCGCCGGAGGGGCAGTCGCCGTTGCCGAGAACACGACGGAAACGCGGGACACGATCGCCCGAACGCTGTTCGGGCCGGCTCGGGGTCCCAGCGTCCAGGCGGCCGACGCGCTGCCGTCCGCGTCGGTCACGCTCGAGGGTGGCTCCACCGTTCCACCACCCTCTTCGACAGTCCAGGAGACGGCGCTCCCGGCTACTGGATTGCGTTCCGCGTCGAGAACCCGCACCACGAGGGGCGACGGGAGGCGGGAACCAGCGGGGGCGGTCTGGTTGTCACCTGAAACGACGAGGATTCCGGACGCATCGCCCGACGTGGCGAAGTGAGTGAATGTCACTGAGCCGAGCGTGCCGGGTGCGCTCGCTGTGGCCGACTGCGCTCCGAGCACTGGACCGAGGGTGCGCTCGGTGGCGGCCTGCCCGTCGTTGCCCGTGGTGGTAGTCGTCGGGTCTACGCTGCCGCCGCCGATCGCTGCCCAGGTAATGGTCAAACCCTGGATGGGCCTGTTGTCAGCGTCGCTCACCCGCACCACGAGCGGCTGGGGAAGGCGGCTACCGACCGGGGCGCTCTGGGCATCTCCACCAACGATCGCGAGGCCCTCGAACCCGCGCGCGAGGAACCTCACCGCCAAGGGTTGCTGGGCGTTCGCCACTCGCGCGTCGACGCTCTGCACGCCGACAGCTGAGCCAAGCGTCCATTGCGCGGTCGCGGTCCCATCGGTACCGCTTACCGCGGTCGGCGGCGTCACCGAGCCGCCACCTGAGCTGACGGCGAACGTCACCTCGCGGTTCGCCACCGGCCGGTCTTGTGTATCGGTCAACCGGACTACGAGGGGGTTCTCAAGAGCGGCTCGAATGCGGCCAGCCTGCGCATCGCCGCTCAGGATCTCTATGGCAGCGGGCTCCCCTTCCGGCACGGTAAGGAGGAGGTCCTCGCCACGACAGGAAGCAAGCAGCAACACGCTGGTCGGCACGACACGTACAAGACGCACTTTCGCGCTCCGGGCGCAGGCAGGGCTTCGAGCGACTTAACTATGCTCAAAGGCGGACGGTGGATAGGACCCAAGTCACACCTGCGTCGACCCGACGGGCACCGGGTCTGCGGGACGGAGGCGACGGCCGGGCAGGTGAAACCGTTGGTCGGAGGTTCGAATCCTCTCGGGGGTCGGGAAGCTCTAAGGCGGTGACGCCCCGCAGCCGGGCCGGTTCCGCGACGTGCCGGTATACGGCGGGGCGCCGGGCAGGCGCTCTGACAGGAAAGCAGCGACCCTGGCGTTTCCGATAGGCGTGTAGTGTCCCTTCACCAACTGCCGCACGTATCGCGGCGAACAACCCTCGAACGCGTCCATCACATCCACATACGGTAGGCCCGCGCTGTCAAGCGCCGCGCGCAACGGATCGTAGCTGCGGGTGTGGTTCTGCCAATAGCGCTGGAGGTCGTCCCTTGGAGGAAACAGGACGATCAACGGCGTCGCGCCGTCGGCGCGCACATCGCGGACGAATCGGTCCATCGTCGCCAGGGTGACCCGGAACGCTTCCGAACCCGGATTGAAGTATCCCTGCCGGTGCGGCCCGTTGGCTCGCCGGATGACACCAACCGCGAGCTTGCCGAGGCGGACGGCGGCCAGCACGTCCAGCGCCCCGGCCCGCTCGCGGGTCCGGTAGAAATAGTCCGCGGCGCCGAGCCGGGGGAGCAACGCAGTGGGAGAATCCAGCAAGGTTCGATACTGCTGCACATTCCGTATGGGATTGGTGATCAGCGCGAGAGAGTCCTCCTCGATCTGAAAGCGCGGCTTGCTCAGCGGCACACTGGTGGTCGGGAAGTGGAAGGGACGGTAGACGCTGACCGAACGGACGATGTCGTGCGACATGAAGCCGATCAGGACGAAGTGGGCCCGATATTGTCGCCCGTCTCTGCGATAGCGGAGATACGCCTGGTCCAGCCCGTAGGCGGGAACGCCGAAGTTGAGCACTTCCCGAGACGGCGTTTGAAGCAGGGCAGTCCAGGTATCCTGGTTCGAGACGTCGTCACCATGGGTAAACGAGTCGCCGAACGCCGCCACGCGCACGACGCCGGCCGGAGGTTCAGGGGCGAACTCGCGGTCGGCTCGAACGCCCTGGGAGTTCGCGCGGTACAACGGAGGGTGCTCGCCACCCGGCCGGATCGTCCAGCCAAGCTCCGCATCGAACATGAGCATGCGCGAGGTACCGCTGACGATCTTTTCGAGGGCGTCGCGCTGGCCCGGACCCAGTGACTCCACGAGGGGCTCGTACTCGATGTCGCGGGTCTCGAGCAACCACAACCCCGCGCGCGCTGCGGCTTCCGTGGTGAGCGCGGCGATGACAATTGCGATCACTCGAAGCTGTGTCGAGCGGTCGTAGGTCATGCGAGCATCTGGCGGGGCCCAGGGCGCCCCGGCTACTTTCAAGGGTTCGGTCGCGGCCGATAGTCCGGGTCGCGCTCTCTTTGGCTGGAGCTGTATGGCGACAACCGTGGAAGCTACGTCCGTCAAGCGGGATTCCGCACCTCCCGGGACGTCTCCCTGGTACAAAGATCGATCGCGTCAGCTGGTGGTCGCGCTGGGCGTTGGGGTGGTCCTCGCCCTGGCGGCCTGGTTGGTGGTGAGCAGCGGTCGCCGCAAGGAGGCGTTCGCGCAGCGGATGCTCTCGCAAGCCATCGCCACCGCCGATCGGGGCAACTACGGCCAGGCGTCGGCCGAGCTCCAACGGGTGGTCCAGACGTATAAGGGCACCGAAGCCGCCGGCGAAGCCGTGCTGGCGCTCAATTGGGTCCGGCTCAACAACAATCAGGGTGCAATTGCCCTCCAGGACCTCCGCGCCTTCATCGCCACCAGTCCACCTCCACGCCTTGCCGCCGCGGCTTACGCGCTTCTCGGCGGCGCCGAGGAGAACGCCGGACGTTTCGCCGAAGCCGGCGCGGCCTACGAGAGCGCCGCGCGCGCGTCCGACATGGCCAATCTGCAGGCAGGCTACCTCGTCGATGCCGGCCGCGCCTATCGGGTGGCAGGGAAGCGCGACGACGCCATCCGGGTATACCGGAGCGTGGTCGAAAAGTACGGCGGCTCCCCATCGTCCCCGGAAGCCCAGGTAAGGCTCGCCGAGCTCACGGCCGGCCAGTAGCATTGCCGTTGTACGGTTCAGGGCGGCCCCGGTCCGATGGATCGGGGCTGTCCTGCTTCCACCCCGAATGAGTTCAACGTCGTATAAGATATGTTATGTTAAGTTGGCGTGGGGATAACTGTGGAGAAGTCTTTCCCGGGCTGACGCACCATCCCTATTTGATTGTGAGATTTGATGTTGTGTTGACGCTCGAGGTCCGGTCGCAGCCGGGCCGGCCATGTGGATTCAATCCGCTCAAAGGCTCCAGCGGGACCCCCCGCGTAAGAGTCCGCGTGATTCCATGGCGCGCCGCGCCATCCAGGCCATCAGCAGCCCATGGGCCGTGACGGCAGCCGTTCTGAGCCACGATCCGCCCACCAGCTCGGCATTGAGCGCCGGCGAGAACCCCTCAGTGGCCATCCGAACCTGGATCGGGATGTCGCGCGTCAGCGAGGCCCAGACTGCCAGCGCCTCCAGGATGGCGCCACCCCACACCGCCCATTCCGGCAACTCCGGGGGACGGAGCCAGATCAGCAGCGCGGTCGCGAGGAGCAAGAGCGCGAACCCGGTTACGACCGGCATTTGGATCAAGCGGGCATACTGCTCCTGGTACATCGGCGCGTCCGGGGTGGCCACGAAGCTCCGGAGGGGGTACAGGACCCGGTGGCTCAACCAGGCAGTGCCCACGTTGTACCAGGCCAGCGCCAGACTGGCGACCAGCGCCACCTGCCCCGACAGCTCGTGGCCGGTCGCGGGAGGCTCCCGGCGCCACGCGTCCAGCTGCTGCGGCCTCAGTGCGAGCCAGATCAGCCATCCCACCACCGGGGCGGCCACGACCAGAAGCGCCACCGCCCAGCCGGGTCGTCCCCGCCTGCCGGCATCGGCGAACGCCCAGCGGACCAGCGCGGCAAGGACCAGGAACCCTGCCACCAGCGCCAGCACCACGGCGAGCGCGTCGAACACCGTCAGCCCTCCTCCCAGCTCCCGGTGAAGACCAACCGCCCCTGACCGCAGAGCCAGACGTCCGTCGCCTGCCCTGAGGTGATGCGGGCCCGCACCGCGAGCAGCTCGCCGCCCGCGCTTTGAAACTCCAGCGGCAGCTCCAAGCTGCAATGGGCCGCAAGCGCCAGCGCCGCGGCCACGGTTCCGGTCCCGCAAGCCAGTGTTTCGCCTTCGACGCCCCGCTCGAAGGTGCGAATCCGCCAGGGCGCGCCGGGCGCCGGCGGAGCTGCCACGAAGTTGGCGTTGGCGCCCCGGGATCCGCCAGCCGGATGATGCCGGAGCATGCGCCCGCGCCGCTCGACATCCACCGCAGCAACGTCGTCCACCAGTACGATGACGTGCGGAACGCCCACGCTGCCGAGCCAGCAGGCCCGCTCGCCCGGCTCGAGGGCAAACGCGGACGCGGCGGCCGGCACCGCGCAGTCCGGCAAGCGGATTTCGGCCAACTCGTCCGGCCCGACGCATCGGCTCTCGACCGGTCCGGCATCGGTCAGTAGCCGCATCCCTCCTGCCGGCGCTATCGCCAGCCGGGCGGCCAACCGGGTACCGCAGAGCGCGGCGTTTCCGCACATGGTGGCGCGCGAGCCGTCGGCGTTCCAGTAGATGAGGCGGATTCCGCCGGCTTCCGGCGTGAGCGTCACGAGTCCGTCGGCGCCGACACCCGTGCGGCGATCGCATGCGGCCGCGATCCGCCTGGGCGTCCACTGCTCCGCTGGGCTCGCCCGGCCGTCGACCATGACGAAGTCGTTGCCCGACCCGGTCATCTTGAAGAAGTGGGTCGCGGTCACGTCGCCCCCGTCAGCGAACGAAGCCGGAGCCACC
>DASSUE010000228.1:0-2397 GCA_035707305.1 Gemmatimonadales bacterium | reverse complement strand
GACGCGAACCACGAGCCCGACGTTCCCGAGCAGATTCAGGTGCGCAAGGAAAAACGTGCGCGCATGCTCGCTGCCGGCACCGATCCATACCCCGTCAGCGTGCCGCGCAGCCACACCCTGCGGCAGATTCGCGACGAGCATGGGGACCTTCCCCCGGACACCGCGACGGGTCAGATGGTGGGGGCCACCGGCCGCGTGATGTTTCTTCGGAACACCGGCAAGTTGTGCTTCGCAACCCTTCGGGAAGGCGGCGCCGGCCAATCCGGAACACAACTGCAGGCCATGCTGAGCCTGGCCAAGGTCGGGCCCGAAGCGCTCGCCAGATGGAAGACCGATGTCGACCTGGGCGACCTTGTTTTCGTCCGTGGCGAGATCATCACGTCCAAGCGCGGTGAGCTGTCGGTGCTGGCCGACGAATGGCGCATGGTCAGCAAGGCATTGCGCCCTCTACCCGTCGCCCACAAGCCGCTATCCGAAGAAACGCGTGTTCGTCAGCGATACGTGGACCTCCTCCTCCGGCCGCGAGCGGACGACACCGTACGAATGCGTTCAGCAACGGTGCGGTCCCTGCGGGACAGCCTGCACGCCCGCGGTTTCATCGAGGTCGAGACGCCCATACTGCAGACGTTGCACGGCGGGGCCGCCGCGCGGCCGTTCGTCACGCACTCGAACGCTCTGGACATGGACCTGTACCTGCGCATCGCGCCCGAGTTGTTCCTCAAGCGGTGCCTAGTAGGTGGCATAGATCACGTCTTCGAGTTGAACAGGGTGTTCCGCAACGAGGGCAGTGACTCGACCCACTCACCGGAGTACACGATGCTCGAGGTGTACTCCGCCTACGGCACGTACGACACGATGGCCACGCTCACTCGGGAGCTCATCCAGGAGGCCGCCCTCAACGTGCAGGGCACGCTGCAGGTCCAGCTGGCCGACGGGGGCACCTACGACCTGTCCGGCGAATGGGCCTCACAGAGCATGTACGAGACGCTTTCACGGGCGCTGGGCGAGCCGGTGGACCCGCAGACCCCGGTCCCTGTCCTGCGCCGGCACGCCGAGCGCTCGGGCCTGGAGATCGACCCCCTGTTGGGCCACGGAAAGCTGGTCGAGCGGCTGTGGGAGCATTTGGTGGGGGAGCATCTGGTGGCTCCGACGTTCGTCCGGGACTTTCCTGTCGAAACCACCCCGCTGACCCGGGAGCATCGCTCCCACAAGGGCGTAACGGAGAAGTGGGACCTCTACGTGCGGGGCGTCGAGCTGGCCACGGCATACTCCGAGCTGGTCGACCCCGTGGTGCAGCGGGAGCGTTTGACGAGCCAGTCGCTGTTGGCGGCCGCCGGCGATCCCGAGGCGATGCAGCTTGACCAGGACTTCCTGCGTGCGCTGGAATATGGCATGCCTCCTTCCGGAGGGATGGGAATCGGCGTGGAGCGGTTACTGATGGCTATCACGGGATTGGGTATCCGGGAGACGATCGTCTTCCCGCTCGTGCGGCCGGAATGACCCGCCGCCCCCGGCGGGGGCGCGCCGGGGCCATGTTAAGTTGGCAATCTGTGGTTCTGTTCTCTAGCATTCATCTCGGGACGCCGCAGCGATAAGCCATAGGAGGACAGTGCGCATGGCGCAGAAGGTCACCGTCAGCTTGGTAGATGACATGGACGGGTCAACTGCCGCCGAGACTGTTGAGTTCGGTCTTGACGGCGTTTCGTACGAGATTGACCTGTCCGACGGCAATGCGAAGAAGCTTCGCGACGCATTGGCGGGCTACGTCAACAGCGCCCGCCGCGCAGGTGGTCGCCGCCGTTCGGCAGGCGGTACGCCCCGCCGGGCCAGTGGTGGCGGGGCACGGCCCAGCGTCGATCGCGAGCAGAACGCCGCAATCCGCGACTGGGCGCGCAAGCAGGGGATGAAGATCTCCGACCGCGGCCGGATCCCGGCCGAGGTGCTCGACGCGTACCACAAGGGGCGCTGAAACCACTCGATCGACAGACGTGCACATCACCAAGACGGTGCCGGCCTCCCGCCGGCGCCGTCTTCGTCTGTCCGACGCTCGTAGCGCCCGCTCCTGAACCCCGCCGCTGGGCGACAGCGCAGCTTCGCTCGGCTTCGAAGCGACCGCCGTCTTGCCGGACCGCCGGATGCGTCCGGCGGGAGTTCAGGAACGGGCGCGCCTGAAGGGGCCGCCCTCAGTCGTCACTCTCAGCGACGTCGCCGGGGTGCGGGTACCGCTCGACTGCGGTCATCAACCACCACCGCTAGCCCGGACACCACCACGCTCGCGATCAGTCGGGGCCGGTAGCCGGCTCGCGCGCCCTGACCTACTGAGGCTACGGGTGCTGCTCGACGGTTCATGATCGCCGTTTCGGTGCCACCGACCGCGCTCAGCGCGGCTCACGGCAC
>DASSUE010000227.1:0-3716 GCA_035707305.1 Gemmatimonadales bacterium | reverse complement strand
ACCAGCGTCAAGCGCGTGAAGCGCGCGGTGCAGATGATCGTCGATCAGGTGCTGAACAACGAAACCTCGCTGATGGGTCTCACCACTCTCCGGGACTACGACGAGTACACGTTCACGCACTCCGTGAACGTGTGCATCTTCGCGGTGGCGCTGGGAAAGAAGCTGGGTTTCACCAAGCTGCAGCTGTACGATCTCGGCATGACGGCGCTGTTGCACGACGTGGGAAAGGCGCGCATCCCCATCGAGATCCTCAACAAGACCTCGGGCCTCGACGAGGCCGAATGGCGGGTGGTACAGGCGCACCCCTGGTTGGGCGCGCTCACGCTGTTCGGGTTACGGGGTTACGACGAGATCCCCTACCGATCCATCCTGGTGGCCTACGAGCATCACATGAAGAACGATCTTACGGGCTACCCGCGCTGCATCCGCCCGCGCGCGCTGGGGATCTTCTCTAGGATCGTGGCGGTGGCGGATGGGTTCGACGCCGCCACCACACGGCGGAGCTACCAGACGGTTCCCATCGAGCCCGACCAGGTCCTGCGTGAAATGTGGGATAATCCCAAGCGGGGGTACGACCGCATCCTGGTCAAGGCACTCATCAACCTCATCGGGATCTATCCGGTGGGCACCTGCGTCATTCTGGACACATTCGAGGTGGGGATCGTGGCCGGGCCCAATCCCGACAGCCAGCATCTCAACCGGCCGTTGGTGCGGATCGTCATGGACGCGGACGGCGGCATGGTCGCAGCGCCAGGTACGCTGGTCAACCTGGCCGAACAGGCCAACGGCGGCTACGCCCGCTCGATCGTGAAGGTCACCACCCCGACCCGCTATGGCCTCACCGTCAGCGACTACTTTGTCTGACTCTCCGCTGGCCCAGGCCTGGGCCGCCTTGCGGGTCGAGGGTCGCGCCGCGCTGATCCCCTATCTGACGGCCGGGTATCCCACGCCCGAGACGAGTCTCGCAGCGCTCCACGCCGTGGCCGAGCTCTCCGACGTCCTCGAGGTGGGAGTGCCGTTCAGCGACCCGCTGGCTGACGGCCCCACCATCCAACGCTCGACGTTCGAGGCGTTGCGCCAAGGGATGACGCTGCCGGGTACGCTGGAGCTCATCCATCGCGCGAAGCTCGACCGGCCGGTCGTCGTCTTCAGCTACCTCAACCCGCTGCTTCGTTACGGGATCGAGCGATTTCTGCAGGACGCGGCGGACCTGGGCGTCGCGGGGCTGCTCCTTACCGATTTGCCCGCCGGCGGGGACGCCGAGGTGGAGACGGCGGTGGCGAAGAGCCCGGTGGACCTGATTCGGCTGGTGGCTCCGACCACTCGTCCTGAACGGCTCGCCCAGGCGCTGCGAGGGGCCGAGGGGTTCATCTACCTGATCGCCCGGCTGGGTGTGACCGGCGCGAGCACTGCCCTCGCGCCCGACTTACCGGGGTCCATCGCCCGGGTCCGTCAGGCGACTCCGCTGCCGATCGCGGCCGGGTTCGGCATCTCGTCGCCGGAGCAGGCGCGCGCGGTGGCCCGGATGGCCGACGGTGTAGTGGTGGGCAGCGCGCTGGTGGACGCGCTCGGGTCGGGCGGGGTCCGCCAGGCCGCCGCCTTTCTTCGGGGCTTGCGCGACGCCGTCGACCAGGTGGAGGTGATCCGATGACCACTCCCGTCGCCCGGGTGCTCGCGACCTACGCGAGAGCGCTCGGTGTCGGCGGCATGCTCGTCACCGTGGTCGTCGCCGCGGTCGAGCTGCGCTGGCTTCGCCATCCCAGCTCGACAGCCGTGCTGCTGGCGCTCACGATCTTCCTTCGGCTGGGTCCGGTACGGCTCAGCAAGTACTCCTATCTGACGCAAAGCGGCATCGCGGCACTGGCCGGCGCGCTGGTGCTCGGCTGTTCCCCCGTGGCGGTGGCGCTATTCGCCGGCACGTTGATCGCCGACGGGCTCCTGCTTCGGAAGGTCTGGCGCGCGGCGTGGATCAATGCCGGCCGCGAGGTCATCGCCTTCGTCGCGGCGTACGGCTTCTACGTCGTGGTGGTGCGTATCACGGGCGTGACGCGCCCGTCCATCGATCTGCTTCCCGCGGGCTTCGTCCTCGTGGTCGCGTATTTCGTCGCCAGCCGCGGCCTGTTCTACTTCACCCTGCTGTTCCGCGCCAAGCTGGAAGCCGCCGAGCGACTGTTCGTGCTCCGGTGGGAGATCATCGCGTACATGCTCACGCTGGGCGCGACGGCGATCGTCGTCGGCACCGTGATGCTGCTCGACCCGCTCGGGTGGCTCGCCGTGGCGCTGGTGCTGACCGCGTTGGGCATGCTGACTCGCCGGATCCTGGAGGAAGCGATCGCGGCGGAGGATTTGAACAAGGTGCACCAGCTGGAAAGCACGCTGCTGGGCAACGCGCAACTCTCGGAATCCTTCCTCCACATCGAGCGGCTGGCCCATCGGCTGCTCGACTGGGGCGACTTCCGGGTGCACCGGACGTCGGAGGAGGGAACCGTCATGGCCTATCGGTCCAGCGCGGGACGGCCCGGCCGTGGCGAGCCGGCGCCGCAGGTCGACACCTTTCGCCGGCAGGCCATCGCGCAGGGAGCGCCCGTCCTCATCCGGGACACGGCGCGCGAGGCCGCGCTCGAACCGATCCCAGGCGTGCGCACCATGGTGATCTACCCGATCCGGTTCGGGGACGAGACGCTGGGGACCATCGAGCTGGAGCATCACAAGCAGAATTCGTACGGCTCCCGCGATCTGATGACGCTGGCGACCGTGGCAACCCACGTCGCGACTGCCATCCACATCGCGGAGCTGCGGCGGCCGCTGGTGGGCACCGTGGACCAGATCAGCGCCCAGGTCGCCGGGCTGGCGCGGGTCACGGACGCGCTTCGCAGCACCGCCGCGGCGCTCGCATCCGCCTCGCAGGAAATGCGCGACGGGATGGCGGAGCAGAGCTCCTCCGCCGCCAGCGGTCTCGACGCGACTACCGCACTGGCCCGCGTATCGCGCGACATGGCGGTCGACGGCCGCCGGTCCGCCGAAGCCAGCCTGCGGGCCTCGGAGGTCGCAGAGCGAAACCGCAAAGTGATCGCCGGGGCGGTCGACCGGCTGGTCGAACTCAAACAGTTCGTCGCCGACAGCTCGGCGCAGGTGGCCGCGCTGGGTGACGTGACCCGCCGGGTCGGTGCGATCATCGCCGCCATCCGCGAGATCGCCGACCTCACGAACCTCATCGCGCTGAACGCGGCGATCGAGGCAGCGCGGGCGGGGAAGGACGGTCGCGGCTTCGCGGTGGTCGCCGATGAGGTGCGGACGCTCGCGGTTCAGAGCCTGGAGGCCACTCGCGAGAGTGCGGCGCTGCTGGCGGAGGTCGGGTCGCAGGTGGCGACGGTGACCAAGCACATGCACCGGGGTCGCGAGGCCGTCGCGAACGTCGAGGAGCTGAGCGCCGCGGCCGGGGAGGCGCTGTCGGCGATCGTGGAGGCCACAGTGGACGCCGGCCGCAGGGCCGCGACCATCGCCACCGCGGCGGCCTCCCAGCAGGTGGCGTTCGAGGATCTCACGGAGCGCATCGAGCGCGTTGCCGCGGTCTCGGCGCAGACCCGGTCGCAGACCGATGCACTGGCGGCGCAAGCCGCCGAGGCCGCCGCCGGTCAGGTCGAGCTGGAGCACGCCATCGGCGAGCTCGAGGGCGTGGCGTCGCGTCTCCAGCGGATCGCGCGGCACTTCGCGGT
>DASSUE010000226.1:0-23396 GCA_035707305.1 Gemmatimonadales bacterium | reverse complement strand
TCCCGGTCGTAGCCCAGCACCCCCGCCACCCGTCCACCGCCGGTGAAGATGCGGAGCACGGTGCACTCCATATGCACGTCGATCTGCTGCTGAACCGTGTGATCCTGGAGGGTGCGGATCATCTCCAGGCCGGTGCGATCGCCCACGTGCGCCAGGCGGGGGTACTTGTGCCCGCCGAAGTTGCGCTGGAGGATGCGCCCATCGGGCGTCCGGTCGAACAGGGCGCCCCACGCTTCGAGTTCGCGCACCCGGTCGGGCGCCTCCTTCGCGTGGAGCTCCGCCATCCGCCAGTTATTGATGTACTGCCCGCCGCGCATGGTGTCGGCGAAATGCACCTGCCAGCCGTCGCGGTCGTCCACGTTCGCGAGTGCGGCGGCGACACCGCCTTCGGCCATGACGGTGTGGGCCTTGCCGAGGAGAGACTTGCAGACGAGTCCGACGGACACGCCCGCGTGAGCGGCGGCGATCGCGGCACGGAGCCCCGCTCCTCCCGCCCCGATGATGAGGACGTCGTAATCGGAGGTCTGGTATTCAGTCACGGGTCACTCGACGGTTCGGCTCGCGGAAGCGGGTGCTCCGCCACGGCGCTGCCTGATTTCGCCTCGGAAGGGCGGGCGCCTCACCGCTCACAGCAGCCTCCAGTCGCTCCAGACTCCCATTGAACACAGTCTCACGTACAGATCGGCGAACATCACCAGCATGAGACTCGTCCATCCCCACCGCATGTGGGCGCGGTTGAGGCAGCTGGAGCAGTCGTACACGGCCCTCTGTACCGGCGAGCGCGACAGCTGGTCGAGATAGCCGCCCACCACGTGGCGCATGGAGTGACAGCCGACGGTGTAGCAGCTGAGGGCGGCGACGTTCGCCGCGAGCACCAGGGTTCCCACCCCGACCCCGAACTCGGTCCGACCGGTCACGGGGTCGGCGAACCAGAGCGCCTTATACACGTCCGACAGGAGGACTATAAGGAAAAGCAGCGCGATATAGAGGAAGTAGCGGTGCACGTTCTGCATGATCAGGGGGAATGCGGCCTCGCCACAGTACCGCTTTCTCGGCTCGCCCACGGCGCAGGCGGGCGGGTCCGCCCAGAACGCCTTGTAGTAAGCCCCGCGGTAGTAGTAGCAGGTCACGCGGAACAGCCCGGGGAACGGCAGGATCAGGAGCGCGGGCGAGAACGGAAGCCAGCCCGGCCACCACGCGGGCTTGGGTCCGAACCACGCGTGCGACGAGCTTCCGAACAGCTCGGGAGAATAGAACGGCGAGAGGTAGGGACCGTAGGTGTAGTGCTCGCCCTGGAATGCAGCCCACGTGGCGTACACCAGAAACGTCGAGAGCACCAGGAAGACGATGACCGGCTGGAGCCACCATGCGTCGCGACGCATAGTGTCCCCGAAGCGGCGACGCGCGAGCGGCACGGGCGCGCTGACCATGGGTGGCTACCCCGGTATGGGACATACCAACCCGCCGCCGGAAGCGTAGCTCCCGGCAGAAGCGGGATCCAGGAGAGATATTCGGGCGCGGGAGCCGGGGTTGTCAATCCCGCCCTCGGCACGCTACCGCGCGCCGAGGGCCCGCGCCGCGCGGGCGTAATCGCGCGGCTTCACCCACAGGATCATTCCCCAGCGGCCCCGGCCTGCCGATACTGCGTCCGCCGCGGTCACGTTGATTCCGGCGTCAGCGAGCTTTTTCAAGTGTCGGTTCACGGCACCGACGCGATCGGTGCCCTGCACCAAGAATGCCTTCTTCGCCTTACTCAGTCGCCACCCGTTCTTTCGCGCCAGGCGGCTGAGCGACCGGAGGTCCTCGAGGACGAAATCGATCTGGGATCGTCCGCCGCCGGTCGGGAAGCCCGAATAGGCGAGCAAGTTTATGCCCGAACGCTCGAGCTCGGTCAACATGCGCGCGCCCTGGCCGGCGCGGTTGGGAACGGCAGCATAGGTGTAGTTTACCTTGCTTACGCGATCGGCCATCGGAGGACCTCGGTTAGGGCTTCACACCTAACTGCTCCAGCAAGGTCAGCATGTCGAAGTAGTGCCGCTGCAGCTTCGCCTTCTCGCCCGCTACCTCCACGACGCAGCAGGCGCGGATCTCGATACGCCGGCCGGACGGGGCGATCGACCCGGTGGGCGTCTGGAGCGCGCCCTGGTGGGTGCCATTCCAGGTGACCTCGAACACGACGGTATTCCCGCTCGCGAACGCGCCGTGGAACGTGGCCCGCGAATCCGGAAACGCGGTTGCCCAGCCGCGCCAGATCTCGAGCGTCTGGTCGGCGCCCTGCACCTTCCGGCGGGTGGCGATCTCATCGTAGACGAAGTCGGTGGTAATGGCGTTCTTGGCCGCGTCCCATTTCTTGTCGTTGTATGCGATCAGCGGGGCCTTGGCGATTTCGATCAGCTGCTGGGGGGACGTCATCGTGGACTGCGCCGGCATGAGGACCTCCAGGTGGTGGGTGAGTCAGAAGCCCACAACATGGGCTCCGGTACCGCTAGTGTCGAGGCTGGCGCTCCGGGCCGTTCCGACACGGGTTGGATATCACCTGGGATCGGCGGCCAGGTCACCGACCGCGCGGGTCCTCCCGGCTATAGTACCCACGCGCCGAACTCCACCGGTCCGCTCTCACTCTCATCTCTCCGTCGATGTTCGGGCCCCGAGAATGCGAGCGGCTTCTTCCCCCCGGAGGTATCGCATGTATTCCCCAACTCGCCGCTCGGACCGCCAGGCAGAGCCGCAGGAAAGCCGCCTGCCCCCGCAGCCGACCGGCCCAAGGATCCTCGTGGTGGAGGACACCGACGCCCTTCGGGCCTCAGCCGTCAGCACCCTGTCGGCGGAAGGGTACGCCGTGACCGAAGCTCGCCACGGGCTGGACGCGTTGCAGGTGCTCGACCGGGCGTCCGAGCCGTTCGACCTGGTGGTCACGGACGTCAGCATGCCGGTCATGACCGGCTACAAGCTGGGCCGGCGCCTAGCTGAATCCCGGCCGGAGTTGCCGGTGATCTATATGTCCAACGCGCCGAGCGAGGCATTGGTCCGCTGTGGACTCCCGGCCGGCCCGACGTCGTTCCTGCGAAAGCCCTTCCTCCCAGCAGATCTGGTCCGCGAAGTGGCGGCTGTGATTCCGGCGCACGGCTGAGTGGGTGCTCCGGCGTCGTTGTCATACGGCTACAGCGGGCGGAAGTGCAGCGGATCCCGCAGGTTTTGCAACTCGCGGTAGTAATAGAGCGCGGTCGGTTGCTTGCCTCGTACACGCCGCAGCCGCTTGAGGAACTGAATCTCGTCCTCCGTCGCCGTGCCGCTGAGGGACGCGTCCCGGAGGAATTCCTGGAGCCCCGCGTCGTCGCCGCCCGGCGGATCCGGTTCTTGCTCCACGAACTCGAACCGCTTCACGTGCCCGGGAACTACCCGGGGATTCAGCACGATCTCCAGCGTGAAGGCGGCGAGATCGAAGTCCCAGGATTCGACCAGCGGCTCGAGGAACGAGGCGCAGTCTTCCACCGAGATGTCGAGAATGTCGGCGTCCAGGAACTGAAGCACGACCACGCGCATCTCCTCGTAGCTCCGACCACCCAGATCGGCTACCATCCGCAGCCAGTATTCGTTGTCGAGCTCGTCTTTCGCTACCCGTTTGACGACATCGAGTAACCGCTGAGTCACCACCCGCTCGACTTCCCCGAAGGGCTCCTTCTCGAACACCGCGCGCAGCTGCTTTTCGGTCTTGGGGTTGCACTTGCGAAGAATCAAGGCGCGAACTTCCTGGAACAGCGGCGCGGGCTCGTCGCCAAGCTCTCGTCTGACCTGCTCTCGGCGCTGGAGCGTCGCCAGCCTCGCGAGCTCGCCCTCGGGCAGTCGGAGGACTTTGTCCATCTTTCCGTAAATGTCCGTGCGGCTTGGCGCGGGGGGCGCCTTTTTCCGGCTAAGGAGTTGCGAGATATAGGATTCCGTGACCTGCGCGGCCCGGGCGAGATCGCGTTGATCCAACCCGAATTCCTCCAGCCGGTGCTTGATTAGAGCCGAGACGTCCACGAGCACTCCTTCCAGCCTGCTTAACAACACTTGTCAATCGCATAATTTAATGTGTTATATAATAATGCGCTACTTGACTGTACCGGTTCAATCCCCTATCTTGATCGTGCTGAACCAACCTAGTTAATCATCCCTCGCCCCAAAAGGTCCCCAATGTACGCCCGCCACGTTTCCCTGAATCTCAAGCCTGACACCGCCGCGCAGTTCGCCCGGACACTCGAGGATGAGATCCTTCCGGTGCTTCGAAAGCAGAGCGGCTTCGAAGACGAAATCACGTTGCTAGCGCCCGATGCCAAGAGCGCGATCGCGATCAGCCTGTGGGATCGCAAGGAAAGCGCGGACGCCTACAGCCGCGACGCGTATGGTCAAGTGCTCGAGAGCCTGAGCAAGATCGTCAACGGAACGCCAGACGTTCGGGCATACGAGGTCGCCAACTCCACGTTCCACAAGATCGCCGTCGTTGGCTGACGCCTGCCGCCTTACGAATCCACGCACACCGCCCGGCGAGCGGAGGGGCTCATCACACCTCTTGCCGACGGTGCTGCTGGTCGACGATCAAGCGCTCCATCGCCAGCTGATCGAGCGCCAACTCCAACGGGGAGGATATCGGGTAATCGCGACAGCGAGCGGCCGAGACGCGCTCGCGATCCTTACCGAGCAGGCGACGTCGATCGATCTGCTCCTCACCGACATCATGATGCCGCGCATGATCGGGCCCCAGCCGGTCGCGATCGTCCAGATCCGGTGGCCCGCCGTCCGGGCCCTCTGCATGACCGGCGGCGCCGAGGAGTGGGCGTTGCAGCTGATGCGGGACGCGAAATTGCAGTGCCTGGAGAAGCCGTTCACCGAGGTCCAGCTGCGTGACGCGCTGGCGGCGGCGCTATCGAACCCGGACGTCACGGAGAACTAGCGCCAATGGGACCTATTGTGTTGCTCCCCCATGACCGCGTGCGCAGCAGGCGCCGCCGGCCGGGCATGGCCCGGCGCGGGCTCCTGGTCTGGCGGCTGTCGTGGCTGGTGCTGGCGGCGGTATGGTTGAGCGGCATGTCCTGATCCCGGCCGCGCCCGCCTGCCGAAGCTCGTACAAGGGGTTTGCCATCACGGCGCGCACCTTTCAGCTCCGTGGCTCGGACCGCTGGACCCTGGATCTGCTGATCAGCCGGCACGGCGGGCTGAGAGCATTCAGCCGGCCGGTCACCTACGCCACGGAAGCCGCCGCCATTCTGGGATGCTTCCGGTTCGCGGAGCGCATCATCGACGGGCAAGTGCGCGACTGCTGGGTGGACGATCTGACCTGAGCAACGCCGTCAACGCGCCGCCTCGTCAAGCAGCGCGACCGCCGCGAGCACCGCCTCCGGCTGCTCCTCATGGATGTACTGGCCCGAACCGGCGACACTGTCGCTCCGGAAGTTCGGCAGCTGCGCGCTCAGCAGCTGCTCCTCGTCGCGCGTGACACCGGCCGGAATCGGCGCGGTGCCGATCAACAGCCGGACCGGCACCGCACAGCGATGGAGCCTGTCGGCGAGCGATTCCTTCTCAGTGGACTTCGACATCTGGTGGAAGGCGTCGATCGACGCGTGCAGGTTTACAGTCTGCCCTGCGGTATAGCCCCGGACCACCGCGTCGGTTACCCAGCTGGTATCGCCCGAGTTCCGGATGATCTCCCGCCGCACGTCGTGGCGCAATTTCCCGGGATCCACGGCCATCTTGGTGATGAACCCGCCGAACTTGAAGGCCCTCCGCATTCCCGGGGTCGCCGCGCTCTCGGCGGGCCCGCCGTTGATCGACAGCACGCCGCGCACCAACTCCGGGCGGGCGATCGCCAGACGGAGCGCGATGCTGGACCCGCTCGACTGGGCAACGACGAGCGCCCGGGTCACGCCCAGGCTGTCGAGTGCCCGGCCCACCCGATGGGTCTGCGCAGTGAACGAGTAGTCGGCCTTCTTGGGCGCGGAGGACCAGCCGTATCCCAGCGGCTCGATGATGATCACGTGGTAGCCGCGCGCCGCCAGGGGCCGGGCGATCAACCGATAGCCAAACGCCGCGCCGAAGATCCCGGGAATGAGCACAAGCGGCTGGCCGGCGCCGATGCTGGTTGTGCGCAGGATCTCGCCGGGGGCGACCTCGATGTTCCGCATCACCACACTGTCGGCGGCGGCCAGTAGGGCCAGGGAGAGGAGCTGCATTGGGGCCCCGGAAGCGAGAGGAAGGAGCGACGTTGCGGCGGGCTCCTCTCAAACCTAACCGTGGGTACCGACCCGTCCTACTTCTCCCCGCCCTCGCTTCCAGCGGCTAGCCGCTCGAGCAGCTCGCCCAGCCGGCGCATCTCCTCGCCGTAGCGGGCCCAGTCGACCTCACGCTGCGCTTGGAGCGCCGCCTCGTAGCGCCGTCGCGCCTCGGCGGCGAGCGCCCGGAGTCCCGAGTCGGAGGTCGCGGGCTCGGTCGCCACCGCAGTTGGTCGCGCGGGCGCCGGTGCGCTGGGGCCGCCGAAGAGTTGGGCCAGGCCGCCCTCCAGGGTCTCCGTCATCACTACCCGGTTCTCGTAGGCGATGATCACCCGCTTGAGCTCCGGGATCCGCCCTCCCTCCGCCTGCAAGTAGAGCGGCTGCACGTAGAGCAGCGACTCCTCGATCGGGATCACCAGCAGCTCGCCCCGGATGACCCGCGAGCCCGCCCGGTCCCACAGCGATACCTGGCGGGCGACCTCGGTGTTCTGGTTGATCCGGTTCTGGATCTGTTGCGGACCGAATACCAGCCGCTGCCGGGGCAGCCGATACACTCGGAGCTTGCCGTACACCTCACCGTCGTTCCGCGCCACCATCCAGGCGGCGAGGTTGTCCTTCCCCCGCGGCGTGAACGGCACCATGTAGATGAACTCGGCCCGCGACTCATCCGGCAGCCGCATCACGATGTGGCGCATGAACGGCGCGGATTGCTCGTCGCGGCGGGCGACTACCGGGATTTGCCACTGATCCTCACGATGGTAGAAGTCCTCGGGCGCCTCCATGTGGTAGGTCCCATACAGGTTGGCCTGCACCCGATAGAGGTCCTCCGGATACCGGACGTGGGCCCTGAGGTCGGCGGGCATACTGTCCAGGGGAACGAGGATGCCCGGGAAGATGCGCCCCCAGGTACGGAGCAGCGGATCGGCCGGGTCGCTCACGTAGGCGATCACCGACCCGTGGTAGGCGTCGATCACGACCTTGACGCTGTTCCGCATGTAACTGGTGCCATCCCTGAGCCGCTGCGCGTATGGGTAGCGGCTCGTAGCAGTGTACGCGTCGAGGATCCACTGGAGCGTGCCGTCCTTGGTCAGCACGATGTAGGGGTCGCCGTCGAAGCGAAGGAACGGCAGCGCCGTCCTCGCCCGCTCGACGATGTGACGGTGATAGAGTGCCTTGCTCTCGCTGGTGATGTCCCCGGAGAAAAGGATCTTGGTCGAGCCGAACCGGGCTGCCAGCATGAGGCGGCGGAGCAGATTCGCCACCGGCACCCCGCCGGTCCCCTGATACTCGGCGTAGACGTTCGCGTCGCCCGCCGGATGGTCGAACTCGCGCTGCCGGGTCTTCACGAAGACGTGCTCGTTAGCCAGCTCGCCGTAGTAGATCTGCGGTCGGGTCACCTCAAGCGACACGGTCGAGACCGGCGGCAGGTCCTTGATGAAGAGCACCGGCAGTCCTTCAGGGGTCACCTGGTTCACCGGGGCGAGGGTGAGCCCCATCCCGTGGGTGAAGGTCAGGTGCTCGTTGATGAAGGTGCGGGTCGGCAGCGACGCCACGTTCAGCTCTCGAGGCGAGAGCAGGATCTGGCGGTACTTCCCGTCGATCCAGTACCGGTCGTCGTCCACGGAGACAAAGTCGTAGTAGGTGCGGATCTCCTGCAGCTGACCGTAGGTCTGGAGCAGCGGCTCCCGGTCCCAGAGCCGCACGTTCTCGATGGTGGGAGCGTTGGCTCGGATGTTCGCCAGGGCAAGGCCGGCCTCCGCCCGGAGATCGCGGATCTCGACGCTGTCGAGTCCCCACGCCCGGCGGGTCGCGGCGATGTGGTGGCGGAGATAGGGCGTCTCGCGGGTCAGCTCGGTGGGGGCAACGACGAACTTCTGGATCACGCCGGTCAAGAGGCCGCGTCCGACCAGCGCGACGGCGAGGTAGATGCCGGCGGCCCAGAGCGCAGCCTGCGCCAGCCGGCCGCGGGCGGCTCCGACGAGCACGACAAGGGCGGCGAGCGCTGCCACCGCCGCCGAGATCCGGAGCGCGGGGAGCCGGGCATTGAGGTCGGTGAAGCTGGCGCCGACCAGCGGCCCGGTCGTCGAGTAGAGCAGATCGGGAATGTCCACGAACCAGAGCCTGAGGGCGGTCAGCGCGAACAGGGCCGCGAGCAGGATGGCGATGTGGAATCCGGCTAACGGCTCGATGCGGAGCCGCCGGGGGCCGGGCACGATGTCGCCGCGCACCCAGTACAGCGCCACGACCCCGAGGAACGAGAGTAGCGCGAGGGTGAAGAGCAATGCGAGCGCCGCCGAGAGGGCTGGCAGCGTGAACACGTAGAAGCCGATGTCGCGCAAGAAGACGGGGTCCGTGGCGCCAAACGGTGTGCGGTTCATGGCGCGAAGCACCGTGTCCCACATCGGTGTGGCGGCGAAGCCAGCCAGGACGCCGAGGAATAGCGAGACCGGGAGGCTCAGCCGGCGGAGTCCGGCGGTGAGATTGAGCCGCGGCGCCGACGGCGCAAGCTGGAGCAAGATCGGGTCGGGGACCAGGCCGCGCTGGGCGATCCAGAGGTTGAGGAAAAGCGCGCCCCCGAAGAGCCCGCCCACTATAAAGAAGAGCAGGACCCGCGTGGTGAGGGTGCGGGTGAAGACGGTCTCGTACCCGATCTCCCGGAACCACCACCAGTCGGTGAGCAGGGTGGTGACGACCGGGAACAGCACCAGCGCCATGAAGGCGAGGGTAAACAGGACCAGCGGGGCGCGGCGTCGGAGCACGGGCATGCCTCAGCTTCGCGAACCCGGCCGGGAAGTCAAGGGAGAAGGATCAACGTCGCAGCCGGCACCGGCCCGACGCAGTCGGTCCCTCCACACTCATCAGGTTCCCGACGGCAGCCATTGATGACCGCAGATACGGCACGTCGCCTCTGGCTTGGGGCCGGTCGCGGAAGCCCTAGGGCGCTCGGGGTGGCCACATTGGGGGCACGGTCCGGGATCGCGAGGGTGCCACGGGTTGGTACACCCCCATGTCATCTGGCCCCCGCCTGTTTCACGGACCGGGACCATCGGGTAACCATCGTCGGGGCAAGTCCGCATGGGTTAGCGCGACGTGCGCGCGACATCCGGTCGGCGGAGCCGGTTGTGTAGGCTCACACGTGGTATCGTAGTTCCCGGTTCCGGTGTATTGTAAATCGGTCCGCGCTCCGTCGAAGTTGCCGATGCCTTCCTGCTTAATGACCACCTGGCGGAGCGAGCGATTCGGCAGCACCAATGCCTGACATCGGGCTCGTTCTAGGCCTCCTCGCGGTAGTCGCATTCTTCGCCGCGATTGGTCGGCATGTCGGGCTCCCCGATCCGATCGTGTTCGCGATCGGCGGCCTTGTGCTCGCGCTGGTGCCCGGCCTGCCGCAGATTGCGCTCCCGCCGTCGCTCGTGCTCGTGGTCTTCCTGCCGCCGCTCATCTTCGCGGCGGCGCAGGACACGTCGTGGGCTGAGATGCGCCGGGAGGCGCGGCCCATCCTGCTGCTCGCGGTGGGCCTGGTGCTCGTCACCATGGTGGCCGTCGCGGTCGTCGCGCACGCCCTGGCTCCCGAGCTCACCTGGGCCGCGGCCTTTGCGCTCGGTGCCATCGTCGCCCCTCCCGACACTGTCGCGGCCAAGGCGATAGCCGACACGCTCCACCTCCCCCGACGGCTGGTAGCAATCCTCGGAGGGGAAGGACTGGTCAACGACGCGACCGCACTAGTGGCATTCCAGGTGGCGAGCGTCGCCGCCGTCGCGGGCACGGCGCTCGCCCTCGGGCCGACGACACTCCAGGTCGTGTATGCCCCGGCCGCGTCCGTGGCGATCGGTGTGGGCGTGGGCTGGATCGGCCGGCACATTCTGACCTGGGTCGGCGATCCGGCGGTGGAGAACACAGTCACGCTGCTCCTGCCATTCGGTGCGTTTCTGTCCGCGGAGGCTCTACACGCATCCGGCGTTCTGGCCGTGGTGACGCTCGCGCTCTATCTCAGTCGGTTCAGCGTGCTCATCGCCTCCTCGACCAGCCGGCTGCAAGGCAGGGTCCTCTGGGAGATGATCGATTTCCTGCTGACCGGACTGTCGTTCGTGCTCGTCGGGTTGCAACTCCGCTCGTCCGTGGAAGGCCTGCGGCAAGATCCCATCCCTGTCGTCCTCACCACTGTCGCGGTCTGTCTGACGGTGATTGTCGTCCGGCCGGTGTGGATCTTCACGACGGCCTGGTTGTCCCACAGCGTACGCAGCATGCTGGTCGAGCACGTGCTGACCCCCAAGCCGACCCCACGTGTCCTCGCGGTGCTCAGCTGGGCCGGGATGCGCGGTGTCATCTCGCTCGCGGTGGCCCTCTCGCTGCCACAGGTCACCGCCAACGGGCAGCCGTTCCCCGGGCGGGATCTCATCGTGTTTATCGCTTTCGCCGTCATCCTTGTAACCCTCATCGGCCAGGGCCTGACACTGCCAGCCGTCATCAGCCGACTCGGGGTGGGTGGCGTCGTCGCCCGAGGGGAGGACCAGGAGATCTCGGCACAGCTACGCATGGCTCGCGCGGCGTCGGATCAGATCGATGCCGTTGCCGCGGAGACCGGGGCCTCGCTGGAGGCCGTCGACCGGGTCAGCGCATTCTATGCGGACCGCATTGAGCGACTGGAGCGGCACCGCCAGGTGGGTACCACGAGCAAGACGGAGCAGGCGGACGACACTGGGTTGCACACGGCCACGCACCACTTGCTTGACCGGCTGATGGACGTCGAGCGGGCCGAGCTCCAGCGCATGCAGAACAGCGCGGTGGTTGACAATCTGGTGGTTCGACGGCTCCAGAGGGGCCTCGACCTGCTGTGGCTGCGCGACCGCATCCACGAATCGAGGCACCAGCGCTGAGCGGCCGCCGCACCAGCGGGTCATACGACGACGGCGCGGGACCTGCGCCCCACGCCGCGTCGCACTCTCTAGACTTGTGTTGCGTGGTGGTGAGACACCCACGGTTACTTCGACTGATGTGCGCCGGCCAGCTTCTTCGACGACTCCTGGCGGCTCTCACCGCGACCGATGGCCTGGCGCGCGCGAGGGTTCGCCTCCACGGCAGCCTTGACTTGAATCTTCTTCGGCTGCGGCAGCGCCGTCTTCGGGATGCGCACCTGGAGCATCCCCTGCGCCACGTCAGCCTCGATCTTGTCGTCGTCCACGCCCTGCGGGAGCTGGAATCGGCGCATGAACGATCCATAGTTGCGCTCGATCAGGTGGTACCATCCCTCCTGCCCCGCTCGCTGCTCCTCGTTTCTCTCACCGTGAATGGTCAGGATGCCGTCTACCGCGGTCACCTCGACGTCTTCCGGCTTGATGCCGGGAAGCTCGACCGCGAAGGTCAGTTCCTGGTCGGTCTCGTGGATGTCGACTGCGGGAACCCACTCATTCCGCCCGCCTTGGCCACGTCCGACGCTATCCTCGAACAGCCGATCAATCTGCCGCCACAGCCCAAACACGGGGGCGGTCGGGGTCGTTAGGTACACCATACTTCCCTCTCTCTCGATGGACCCTCACTAGACCGTCACCGGACAACCGGGTCCCGCTAGCTTCCAGCTTCAGCGTGGTACTCTGGTAATCGGAAGCTAACTGAACGCCCGTCAATTGTCAATGTCTTGTCATGGACAGAACCTTGACATCCTGGCTCCCGCGGCTAGCCTTACGGTCATGGGCCTACGTTCGAGGGCGGGGAGCCACCGGCACCCCATGCGAGTCGTCACCCGCCGCACTGGGTTGAGCGCTGATCTCCTTCGCGCGTGGGAGCGACGGCATGAGGTGGTCAAGCCGTCGCGATCCGAGGGCGGCCGTCGCCTCTATTCGGACGCCGACATCGAGCGGCTCCGCCTCCTCTACCGCGCCACGTTGGCCGGCCGCAGCATCGGGGAGGTGGCCACGCTTTCGACGGAGGCACTCAGCACACTGGTGCGCCTGGATGCAGAGGCGGACGCCGAGACGGAACTCGCGAGCCAGGGTGCACCGGGATGGGAGCTCCTAACGTCGCCGCTGGCGGCCGGCTATCTGGCCGACTGCATCCGATCTGTCGAGCGGCTCGACGCGCCGGGACTCGACGCCAGCCTTCGGCGCGCAGCGGTCGCGCTGCCCGCAGCGGTGCTCCTCGACGCCGTCGTCGTACGGCTGCTCGAGCGCCTGGGCACGCGCTGGCGCGACGGAACGCTTCGCCCCGTGCATGGGCACCTGGCGTCGGCCGTCCTGCGGCGCCTGCTCGACCGGGTGATCGAAAGCGCGAGCTCGCCGGTCGCGACGGCGAACCTGGTGGTCGCAACGCCGGCCGGGCAGGTCCACGAGTTCGGCGCCCTGCTCGTCGCGGCGACCGCGGCGGCGGAGGGGTGGCGGGTGACGTACCTGGGCACCGATCTGCCCGCGGAGGACATCGCTGAGGCCGCGGTTCGGACGCGGGCTCGGGCCGCGGCGCTGAGCGTCGTCTTCCCCACGGGAGACGTGGCCCTCGGGGACGAACTTCGGAGGCTCCGGGCGGTGCTGCCGAAGGGCGTCGCCCTCCTGGTCGGGGGCGCGGCGGCGTCCGCCTATACTGAGGTGCTCGACGAGATCGGCGCCGCACGGCTCACCGATCTCGAAGCCTTCCGGGCGCAGCTTCGGATGCTCCGCCGCGCCAGGAGGGCGCGGGCGGTTCCCTCTATCTCTTGAACCGCGCCGCTTCCGCCGAGCCGCCGGTGACGTCGCCGGCGCTGTACGAATGGGCTCCCGCCCCGGCGAGGTGGCCGCCAGCGACGATCAAGTACTCCTCGCGAATGGGCCGGTCCTCGAACCAGCATTCCAGAATCTCGCGCACCCCGGCCGCGTAGCGCGCTTGGGCCGACAGGGTGGTCCCGGACACGTGCGGTGTCATCCCGTGGTGTGGCATGGTCCGCCAGGGGTGATCCTTCGGGGCCGGCTGCGGAAACCAGACGTCGCCCGCGTACCCGGCCAGCTGCCCGCTCTCGAGTGCCCGCGCCACCGCATCGCGGTCGCAAATCTTGCCTCGTGCGGTATTCACCAGATAGGCACCCCGCTTCATCTTGGCGATGAGCGCGTCATTGAACAGATGCTCGGTTTCCGGGTGCAGCGGGGTATTGATCGTGACCACATCGCAGACCCGCACCAGCGACTCGGCACTTGGGTGGAACGTCAGGTTGAGCTCTTGCTCGACACTGACCGCGAGCCGATGCCGATCGGTGTAGTGCAGCTTCACATCGAAGGGCCCGAGCCGGCGCAGCACCGCCGTGCCGATGCGTCCGGCGCCTACCGTGCCCACCGCCATCCCTTCCAGATCGTAAGACCGGGACACGCAGTCCGCGATGTTCCAGCCGCCGTCGACCACCCACTGATACGACGGGATGTAATTGCGCACCAGCGCCAGGATCATCATCACGACATGCTCTGATACGCTGATGCTGTTGCAATAGGTGACCTCGGCGACCGTAATCCCGTGCTCGATGGCGGCCTGCAGATCGACGTGATCCGACCCAATCCCCGCGGTGATCGCGAGCTTGAGCCTCGGCGCTCTGGCGATGCGCTCCTTGGTCAGGTAGGCCGGCCAGAACGGCTGCGAGATCACGATCTCCGCGTCCGGCAGCTCACGCTCAAAGACCGAGTTCGCGCCGTCCTTGTCGGTAGTGACGACCAGCGTATGGCCTCGCCCTTCGAGGAACTTCCGAAGGCCGAGTTCTCCCGAAACGCTCCCCAAGAGTTGTCCCGGCTTGAAGTCCACCTTCTCCGGCGTCGGCAATGTTTGGCCACCGGGATAGTGTTGCAGCTTGGGGATGTCGTCCCGGGCATATGACTTCGGGTATCCCGTCATAGGGTCATCATAGAGCACGCAAACGATCTTGGCCATTTCTTCCTCCGGTCAAAGGAACCGATTGGTCAGGCGAGCCGCCACTCCGCCAAGGATGCGTAGGCCTCGCCCCGGCCTTGATCCGGAATGATCGCCAGCTCCAGGACGGTGACGTCCGGGAGGTCGACTTGAAGATCCTCGACCTCGCTCGTCGCGCCGTTGGGGCTGAAGGTGAACTGCTGGCGTACGAGCTCTTCGAACGATCGCCCGCCAGCGCGGGACCAGCGCAGCGCAAACTCCTGAGTGCGCTCTGTGGCACTCTCGACGAAGCGCAGCCGGACGCGCCGGAGTTGCTGCGGCTTGTGGAAGAGCAGACGTACGGTCTGCTCCCCGGGCTCTGCCGCGCGCCACCCGCCCTCACCGCCTGGCAGCAATGCGGCCTCGATCAGGTGCACGGCATCCTCCGAGGCGAGCTCCACCTGGACCAGACCTTCCAAGTCCAACCAAGGCCCGTCCGCTGCCCGATCCTGCCTCACGCTCCCAACTACGTACTTCTGCATTGCCGATCCTCCTCGATCAGTACATCCCGCCCATACCGCCGCCCGGAGGCGCGGCCGGCTTCTCCTCCTTCTTTTCCACGACCACGCACTCGGTCGTGAGCAGCAGGCCGGCGATCGACGCGGCGTTCTGCAAGGCGGTGCGGGTCACTTTGGTGGGATCGATCACGCCGCTCTTGACCAGGTCCTCGTAGTTGTCGGTCTGCGCGTTGTAGCCGAAGTTCTTCTCCTTCGACTCGCGCACCCGCTCCACCACGATCGACCCCTCGGCGCCGGCGTTCTGGGCGATCAGCCGGATCGGCTCCTCGAGCGCCCGGCGCACGATCTCGACCCCGGTCTTCTCGTCCTCGGTGCCCTTGACCTTGTCGAGCACCGGCTGGCAGCGGAGCAGCGCCACACCCCCGCCGGTTACGATGCCCTCCTCGACCGCCGCACGGGTGGCGTGGAGCGCATCCTCCACCCGAGCCTTCTTCTCCTTCATCTCGATCTCGGTGGCGGCACCGACGTTGATGATCGCCACACCGCCGGAGAGCTTGGCCAGCCGCTCCTGCAGCTTCTCACGGTCGTAGTCGCTGGTGGTCTTCTCGACGGCGCCCTTGATCTCGTTGATCCGGCCCTTGATGTCGTCGGACTTGCCCTTCCCATCCACAATGGTGGTGTCGTCCTTGTCGATCACGATGCGCTTGGCGCGACCGAGGTCGTTCAGGGTCGCGTTCTCCAGCTTGAAGCCGACCTCCTCCGAGATCACCTGCCCGCCGGTGAGCACCGCGATGTCGCGGAGCATCTCCTTGCGGCGGTCGCCGAACCCGGGTGCCTTGACGGCCGCGACTTTGAGAGTGCCGCGGAGCTTGTTCACCACCAGCGTCGCGAGCGCCTCGCCTTCCACGTCCTCGGCGATGATGAGGAGTGGCTTGCCGGCCTGCGCGATCTTCTCGAGGATCGGCAGCAGCTCCTTCATCGCGCTGATCTTCTTGTCGTGGATAAGGAGATAGCCGTCCTCCAGCACCGTCTCCATCTTCTCGGGGTCGGTGATGAAGTAAGGCGAGAGATAGCCGCGGTCGAACTGCATCCCGTCCACGGTCTCCAGCGTGGTCTCGAGGCCCTTCGCCTCCTCAACTGTGATTACGCCGTCCTTACCCACCTTCTCCATCGCATCAGCGATGAGCTTGCCGATCTCCTGGTCGTTGTTGGCCGAGATCGAGCCGACCTGGGCAATCTCCTTCTTGCCCGCGCTGGGGACGCTGATCCGCTTGAGCTCTTCGACTACGGCCTCCACGGCTCGCTCGATGCCGCGCTTGAGCTCCATGGGGTTGGCCCCCGCGGTGACGTTCTTGAGCCCCTCACGGAAGATCGCCTGGGCCAGGACCGTGGCGGTGGTCGTCCCGTCGCCGGCGAGATCGCTGGTCTTGGTGGCGACCTCCTTCACCATCTGCGCGCCCATGTTCTCGATCGCATCGCCCAGCTCGATCTCCTTCGCGACCGTCACCCCGTCCTTGGTGACCGTCGGGGAACCGAACTTCTTGTCGATGACGACGTTCCGGCCCTTGGGGCCCAGGGTCACCTTGACCGCTTCGGCCAGGTGATCCACGCCTTTCTTGAGCTTCGCCCGGGCGTCGACGCTGAACAGCAGTTCTTTCGCTGCCATATGACTTCACTCCCCCTGTGTAGTCTGCATCAGCCGATCTTGGCCAGAATGTCGGACGCCTTGATGATGATCAGCTCGTCATCGCCCACCTGATAGGGCGTCCCGCTGTACTTCCCGTAGATCACGCGGTCGCCGACCTTGAGGTCGGTCGGAATGCGCTTGCCGTTGTCGTCCAGCCTGCCGGGTCCGACCGCGATGACCTCGCCTCGAGTTGGCTTTTCCTTGGCGGTGTCGGGGATGTACAGGGCGCCGCGCATGCTTTCCGTCTCCTCGGCCGGCAGGATTACCACACGGTCCTCGAGGGGGTGGATCTTGATCTTGGGTTTGGCTTTAGTAGCCGTCGACATTGGTACGCCTCCCACCAGGTCCAGACGTGGTGACACTTCAAATCAGTCGCACCCCTCGCCTCACGATGGCGTGGTAGCTCCGAGCACGAGCCACGCAAGCATCCACATACGCTCATCCTGTTGTCTTCAGGGTACCCTGGCTGACTCCCACGACCCGCTGCTGCCCGCCGGCTCGTCCCCACTCGCGACCGCACGCCGGTTCAGGGCCCACGCCGCCTCATTCTGCCCCGGGTCCAAGGGGTGCCTGCTGCCGAAGGACACCGTGTCCAGGCGGCCGGCGTCGATCCCCTGCTCGACCAAGTATTGCTTGACAGCCGCGGCCCGGCGGTTTCCCAGGGCCAGGTTGTACTCGTCGGACCCACGCTCATCGCAGTACCCGGCGATGCGAAGCCGCACGTCGGGGCTGGCGGCGAGGACGGCGGCCTTGCGGTCGAGCGTCGCCCGGTCCTCCCCCTGGATCTGAGCCCGGTCGAACTCGAAGTGGATCAGCCCGGCCAGCTCTTGCCGGAGCGCAGCACCCGCCTGCTCGAGCGAGTCGGCGGGGGCGCGGTTCGCGGCCTGCAGGGAGTCTCGGTGGGCACCCCCCAGCACTCGGGGCGTGTTCAGCTGAAGGGCCAGGTCCATCCCCGTTTCGGCCGCGGGGGCGTCTATGCCGTGACCGTGGGTTCGAAGCGCGCGGTCTCCGGCGATGGGCTCGGCGCCCTGTTGCCCTAGGAATGGTCCGCCGCAGGCCGCCAGCCCGAGGGCTGCGACGACCAGCGTGAAGAATCGGGGACGGTGCATATATCCTCCCTGCAGTGGTGCACCGGCCCGGTCGGGACTGGGAGCCGAACGCGCCTTCACGACTCAGCGCATATTGACCAAGCGGCCAATACATAGTACCCTGTATTGGACAGTAGGTCAATAGCGACACCGTCTGAACGAGGGGAGCGCTGCAATGCCCGGACGGAAGGCGTCGGAGGCCACGCGCCGTGAGCAGATTTTGAAGGGGGCGTATGAGGTGGCGTTGCGGAGGGGAATCGGCGGCCTGACTGTGCGCGCGGTCGCCGCCCAGGCGAAGCTCAGCCACGGCCTCGTGCACTTCCATTTCAAGCGGAAGGCCCAGCTCGTCACCGCGCTGCTCGACTGGGTGCTCGCGACCACCACGGTGCTCCAGATCCCGGCTGGGGTCGCGCAGATCCCGCGCGGGCACGATCGCTTGCGGGCGCTTCTGCGGCAGGAAATGGGTCGGCTCGCAGACGAGCCGCGCCGGTTCCGCCTGTTCCTCGAGTACTGGGCGCTGGGTACGCGTCACGCTGCGATCCGGGCAACGATCAGCGCGGAGCTGTACCGCTATCGGGCTGCCTTCCGTACCATGACGGAGGAGATGATCCGAACGGCGCCCACGCGCTACGCGGGCGTGACGGCCGACGGCCTGGCCGCGGTTACGGTGAGCTTCATTAATGGGTGCGCCGTGCAGGCGATGATCGACCCGGCCCACTTCGACCTCGAGCAGTACCTCGCGGCCGTGGATGGCATCATCGGGTGGGTATGGGGGGCCGACCAGGGCGATCAGGTGGCAGTCGCGGCGAGGCTCGCATCCACTTCGCGGCGGTGAAGGGCCTCCCGTCACCGCGCGACCGGCAAGCTGCGACGTAGCTTGCTTCTAGACTCACAGGACAGTGCCAGTGTCAGTCAAACCGCCCCACCCTCCTTGCGTCCCCCTGACCGACGTGATGGAGCTCACCGGTCGCAACGGTGAACCCTGGGTGGTCTACGTCGAAGCCATCCCCTCGCGAAGGCCGCAGCGGTGGCGCAGTGCGCCCGAGCTGCTCCCCGACCGTCGACTCCGGTTCGATTCCGCCTCCGAGTCACGCGTTCTAGTGCCGGTGCCGGCCGGTTCGCCGTTCCTGTCTGATATCCGGTTGCAGGAACTGCTCGATCGTGCCGCGCCGCTCGACGCGACGACGCCAACGGCGCAGCCCCCGGTCCGCCCTGCCGAGCTTCCGTCGGCCGCGAAGGCGGTTGGGATCGGGGCTGGCGTCGTGGCGACGGCTGCCTTGACCGAGGGCGCCCGGCGCTGGAGGCAGGCACAGGACCGCCAGCGTACCCTTCGTTATCGGGTCGAGGGAGGTATCGCGAGCGCTACGGAGCGGGTTGCGGCATGGCTAGCCCAACTGCTCCGAGCCACCCGGCGCGCGCGGTTCTAAGACCGACGGTGGGGAGCTGGTCGCTGCCGCACCGGTTCCGGCCTCCGCCGCAGCGATGGCCCAAGCGGCGTTCACCAAGCCAATGTGGCTGAACGCCTGCGGATAGTTGCCCAACAGCTCACCAGTATCGCCGTCAACTTCCTCCGCGAGCAGGCCAAGGTCATTCGCGAAGCTGGCCGCGCGTTCGAACACCTGGCGCGCCCGCGCCACCTCGCCGCCGAGCGCCAATGCGTGCGCCAGCCAGAACGTGCATAGAAGGAAAGAGCCTTCCTGCCCGGCGAGCCCGTCCTCCACCCGGTAACGGTACACCAGCCCGTGCGAGTCGGTGAGCCGTTCGGCGATTGCGTCGACCGTGGCCCGAACGCGGGCATCATCCCCGGGCAGAAACCCGACGATCGGGATCAGGAGCGCGGACGCGTCCAGCGCGTCGCCGCCGAACGTCTGCGTGAATGCCTGCGCCCGCTCGCTCCAGCCCTGCTCGAGAATGGCACGCCGGATCTCGTCGCGCCCGGCGGTCCAACGTCTGACCCGATCGCCGTGCCCACCAACCGCATCGGCCAGCCCGACGGCGCGGTCGAGCGCCACCCAGCACATCAGCTTGGAGTGAAGGAAATGGCGGCGCTCGCCACGGATTTCCCAGATTCCGTTGTCCGGCTGCTGCCAGCGCCGGAGCGCGGTGTCCGCCACATCGGCGAGAAAACCCGCCGTCGCCGGTGAGAACGCGCCGATCCGGGTGCGGAGCCGATCGACCGCGCTCAGGAGCTCGCCGTACACGTCGAGCTGGCGCTGATTCCACGCCCCGTTGCCGATCCTGACCGGCCGGCTGTCGCGCCACCCGCTCAGGTGTGGCAACTCATGCTCCGTCAGCTCGCGCTCCCCGCCGACCCCGAACATGATTTGAAGATCGCCGTCTTCCTCGAGCTGACGGACCGCCGCACCGGCAAGGAAATCGAAGAACTGCATCGCCTCGTCGGGACAGGCGGCGACCCACAGCGCCTCGAGCGTGAGGCTCGCGTCACGGATCCAGGTGTAGCGGTAGTCCCAGTTGCGCCCGCCGCCGATCGCCTCGGGCAGTGAGGTGGTCGGCGCCGCGACGATGGCGCCGGTGGGTTGATACGTAAGCGCCTGGAGCACGCGTCCGCTCACCTGCACCAGGTCGCGCCACGGTCCCCGATATCGCTGATGCAGCCGAGACCAGCTGTGCCAAGCGCGGCGGGTCTCTTCCAGCCGGCGTTCAATCTCGTCCTCGCTCCACCACGCGCCCGGCCCTTCGCCCGGCTCGTACTCCAGAGCGAACGCCCGCGACTCACCCGCGTTGAGCACGAGGCGGGCTCGCGCACTCTCGCCGCCGATCGTGTGGGGAACCCTTGTGGAGAGCAACAACGGGGACGGAGTCGCGCTCGCCAGGATCCCACCCACGACGGCAGTCAAGTCCGGACGCATTCGCCCGTAGTCCGGCCTCGGCGCATACTCCATCTCGAGCTCCACGGTGCCCGCGGTGCACTCGGCTCGGCGCAGCAGCGCGTGCGGCGACGCCCGACCCAGCTCGTGACCCCGTTCGTTGGGGACGACTGCCAGCGCATCGTTGAGCGTGAGCCGGCCGGTGGAGGTCTCGAACTCCGTCTCCAACACGAGAGTGCTCGCGATATAGCGTCGCCGGATCGACGTCGCGCGCGGCACGCCGACGGCCCAGTGACCCGCACTATCGTCCAGCAGGCGTCCGAGTACGGATGGTGAGTCGAACCGTGGAAAGCACAGCCAGTCCACCGATCCCGATCGGTGGACCAGCGCCGCGGAGCGGCAGTCGGAGAGAAGGGCGTAATCGGCGATCGGCTGCCGGCTCATCGTCCCTTCAGCTTAATCCCCTCACTCGATCCGTGTGCCGATGTGGATCTCCACGGTCGTGTCGCAGCGCACCCTTTCGCCGGGGCTGGGAACCTGGAATGAGACCAGCTTGCCTGTGCCACTCTGGACGTGCACCCGGCTGAATCCTGCCGACCTGAGCCGCGAGCGCGCCGGCGATTCCTCCAGGCGGCGGACATCCGGCACCGTGCACATCGTCGGACCAGGCGGCGGCACCGTGTCCGGTCGGGGCGGCTGATAGATCGTCCGCGGCGCGATCAGCTCCACGGTACTTCCCACGGCTACCCGCGCGCCCGCGCCCGGCCGTTGCTCCTCCACGATCTCACCGCCCGCGCGGGCCCGATACGCCGAGGTATCCCGCCGCTCCGGGCGTGACACCCTGGTTCGAAGTCCGAGCGCCTCGAGCCGGAGGATCGCATCCCGGACCGACAGCCGCCGCACATCCGGCAGCAGCAGCGACTCCGCTTCCACGGTGAGGCTCACGTATTCCTCGGGCCGCGCCGCCGCGCCGGGCGAGGGCGTCTGGTCGATCACGGTTCCGGGTCGCGCCTGTCCGGTGGCGCGCTGCGAGGTCATGAGAACCTTGAAGCCGCGCCGCTCGAGCAGGGCTCGGGCCTCCTGGAGCTGCAGGTTCCGGACGTCAGGAACCTGCACCACCACTACCCCCTCGGCGACCCGGGCCCACTCGACCAGCCGTTCCGCTTGCGGCCGGCTCACCTCTCCCATTCGCTCGGGTGGCTGCCCCGGTCGCAACACGCCCTGTTGCAGTGGACCGTACACCGCGGGCGGATACCGGCCATCCTTCTGCTGCGCCCGGACGCGGCCCTCGAGCACGGTGATCGTGACCACCTTCGAACGATCGACCCCGAACAGGAACTCGGTGCCTTCCACCGCCGCGGTACTGAACTCGCTGTTGATCGTAAGCGCCTCGCGCACCGCCGCCACCACCTTTGCGAGCACTACTCCGATCTCGACGAAGATCGATGGGTTCTCGATCCGGATCGTCGTGCTCGTATCGACCACCACCTGGTAACCAGCCTGGAGAAAGAGCACGACGCGAGTATGTGAATCGGTCGCGATCTCGTCGTCCTTCTGGATGCCCATGCCGGGATAGATCCGCTGGACCTCTCCGCTCCGGGAAACTCGTACGTGGCTCCGTTCCTGGTCCGTAGCCACCCGTTCGTTCCAGGTCACGCCGTGCAATGTGCCGTAGGTCGCGGCGCACCCCATGAGCAGGCTGGGCAGGGCGGCCAGAAATGGGCGCAGACGGTCAACCGGAATCATGGGAACACCCACCGTTTCGTACGCCGCGCGATGGCGTGCGCGCTCACCAACGCGGCAAGCTGGATGAGCGCGATCAGCAAGATGCGGTCCTCCGCATAGACGTAGGCGCAAACGGTCAGCCACAGCCCCGCCACGACAACAAGTGCCGCCCGACGGGGCCAGTCGCCGAGTGCCAACCCCGCGATCGCGGCGCCAGCCACTGCGAGCAGCAGGGTGGCTGCGAACTGGATGGCGTTGCCGGCTGGACGGATCACGACGTCCCGAAGCACCGTGTTGAGTGCGTCGGCGTGGAGCTCCACACCGTAACGGCGCTCCACGCTCAGCGGCCCTCGCCAGATGCGGAAACGGTCACCTGCGAAGAGCCGGCCCACGAGCGCGGCTCGACCGCGGACCCGGCCGAGGTCCGGTTCCTGCTCCGCGACCACCTCCTCGTAGCGCAGGCGATGCTGGGTGCCGCGCAGCACCTTCAGATCAGTGTGCTCGATGAGGAGGTTGGCGGACACGTCGTCCTCGCGGAGGAACCTGCAGCCGGGCTGCAGTCCCGAGATCCGCTCCACCTCCGTGAACCCATGGGTGCGGACTTCTCCCGCGGCATCGCGAAGCAGCAGCGATCGAGCGGCCTGGTCGAGTCCGAGCAGTTTCTGGCGGCGCAGCCCCATAGCCGCCGCGAGCGCCAGCGACGGAATCGGTTCGGCGGCTCCCCGGCGAGTCGCGAGCGGAAGAATCGTCGCTGACTGCAGCGGGCGTTTGCCCACGCACACCCCGGCCGCGGTTGCTAGAGACGCGAGGCGGGGAAGCAGGTTGAGCCGGTCACCAGCCCACTCCTCCGCCGCCAGCACGACATCCGTGCCTCGCGCCCGCGCCCGCTGAACCGCATCGGCCAGCTGGGCGTCCACCGCCGCGACGCGAGGAGTATCGAAAACGACGTCCATCGCAATGACCGCGGCACCCGCCCGCGACAGCCGCTCGATCAGCTGGGCGTGTTCAGCTCGCCAGGTACTGTCCCAGGGGCGCCCCAGTGCCGTTTCGCTGATGCTGTCGGCCACCACCAGAACGATCCGGGCGTCGAGCTCCGGCGTGGAGAGCCGGTCGCCGACCCACACGGCGTAGGCTTCGGGACGAAGAAACCAGGGAAGCCAGTTGAAGAGCCCCAGCCAGGCGGCCGCGAACAGCACCAGGGCCACGATAGCCGCGCCGGCGCCGGCGAGCGCCCGGAACCGAATCAGGCGCCGGACCCGCGTCAGCTCGACCTGTTCCTGAGCGAGAAGTGAGGCGTCGGACTCGGTGGCCGCGGGACCGATGAGTCCCAGCGCGCGGATGTTGTGCTCCCGAGTGCGCTGCACCGCGCGAGCCGTCTCCACTCGAGCCGGCGCTACCGGAATGTCCCGCAAACCGCCGGCGACCAGCTCGAACAGGACGCCCTCAGGCGCGCGCATGAACAGCACCGGCGT
>DASSUE010000225.1:0-3815 GCA_035707305.1 Gemmatimonadales bacterium | reverse complement strand
GTGCGCCGATGGATCGACCGCAAGGATCGCGGGACCCTCGCGCGTGCGCTGGCCGATGCGCCTCCGGATGCCCGGGCGCTGCTCGAGCTGCCGTTCGCGATCGGGCGGCGCGACGCTCTGGAGCGGATCGCCGGAAGCGCGCCGCCCGGCGCGCGGGACGGACTCGCGACGTTGCTTGCGCTGGACGACGCCCTTACGCCGGCCGAGCGGGAGCACCTGGTGTACGACGTCGGCGAGGTGCGGGGACTCGACTATTACACCGGTGTCCACTTCGAGCTGTTCGCGGCCGGCGCGGGGCGGGCCGTGGGCGCAGGGGGGCGGTACGATGAGCTCATGGGTCGGTTCGGACGTCCGATGCCCGCGGTGGGCGTCTCCGTCGACCTCGACGCGCTGGCCGAGATCGGCCCCCCGCTCACGCCGTGAACCGGCTCCGCGTCGCGCTCGCGAAGGGACGCCTCTACGAACCGTCCGTCGCGCTCTTCACCCGGGCGGGCGCCGCACCGGCGGCCGATGCCGGGCGTCGGCTGCTCATACCGTCCAGCGATCCCGGCATCGAATTCCTAGCGGTGAAACCCGGCGACGTCCCGGTCTATGTCGAGTCCGGCGCTGCTGACCTGGGCATCACCGGCACCGACGTTCTGCGCGAGACCGGCGCCGATGTGCTCGAGCCACTGGAGCTCGGGTTCGGCTTCTGCCGCCTTGTCGTCGCCTCACCAGCCGACGCCGACTATCCCTGGCTGCCGGGCGGAGTGACGCCGCGCGTGGCGACCAAGTACCCGCGACTTGCCCGCGCGCACTTCAATGCCGGTGGTCGGCCGGTGGACATTGTGCCGGTGGGGGGCTCGGTCGAGGTGGCCCCCCTGCTCGGCCTATCGCACTGGATCGTGGACCTGGTGGACACCGGCAGGACCCTAGGGGCCAACGGGCTGGTGGAGCGGGAAACGATGCTTCGGGTGCAGGCGGTGCTGGTGGCCAACCGCGCCACGCAGAAGCTCAAGCTCGAACGTTATCTCGATCTGATGCGCCGGCTCGAGCCCGGCGGCTCACCGTAAGCCGGTAAGCACCTCATAGCGGTCACCCGCCAACAACCGTTCGACCGGTGATCCGTCGGGTCGCGAGCTCCGCTGCAAGCTCCAACGCGGCCCGCATGCTGCGGGGGTCGGCCACGCCCTTGCCCGCGATGTCGAAGGCGGTGCCATGGTCCGGCGAGGTGCGGATGAAGGGCAGCCCCAGCGTCACGTTCACCCCGCGGCCGAACGCGGCGACCTTGATCGCCGTCATGCCGACGTCGTGATACGGCGCGAGCACCGCGTCGAACTCTCCCCGAAGGGCGCGGACGAACACGGTGTCGGCGGGCACCGGGCCGACGGCGCCGAGCTGCGCAGCCGCCGGACGCAGCACCCGCTCGTCTTCGTCGCCGAAGAGGCCGGACTCCCCCGCGTGGGGATTCAGGGCGCAGACGGCAAGTAGCGGACCCGGGATGCCCCACAGGTCCTGCAACGCGCGCTCCGTGATCCGGCCGGTGCGAACTACCCGGTCCACCGTCACCAGCGCGGGCACGTCACGGAGCGCGACGTGGGTCGTGACCAGCACCACGCGCAGGCGATCGGCCGCGAGCATCATCGCCGTGTCGACGTCTCCGGCGAGGTGCGCCAGCCACTCGGTGTGCCCCGGATAGGGGAACCCCGCGAGATGGAGCGCGTGCTTGTGTGCGGGAGCTGTGACGATGGCATCGGCTTCACCCGCCTGGATCAGGCGGACGGCCCGCTCCACGGCGTGGCCGCTCACTCGACCGGCGCGGAGCGCACGCGCCCGGTCGTCGCCCCCTGCCAGCTCGCTCCAGGTGCCGACCGCGACCCGCCGCGCGGCCGGGATGCCTGCGACCTGTTCCTCCGCGCCCACGAGCGTGATGTCCGCGGCCAGCGGCTCGGCGAGCGCCTTCCCGACGATCTCGGGGCCGATGCCCCTCGGATCGCCGAGCGTGACTGCTATGCGGGGAACCATGGGGAAACCCGAGGCCGCCGTTACCGCGTGCCGACGTCCTTTGCTTGCGTGCTGTCAGGCTGCCCGGTCCGGATCTCCACATACGACGACTTCCGCAGGTGGTCGATGTAGCGCCGGATCGCGAGCTGCTCGCCGAGCTGGCTTCGGATCTTGTCGCGCACATCCTCGAAGCGAATGTCGCCTTCCGGCCGCCGGGCGGTCAGTTGCACAACCGCATACCGGGTGCGCTCGTTGCCGCCCTCGATCGGGAACGGAGGCAGCACCGTGCCTTCCTCCGCGTTCCCGATCGCCTGAGCGTAGGCGGGTGGCAACTTGTCGACCGGGATGTCCTTCCCCTCGCGCTCCTCGGTCTTCTCGTGGAATCGGCGCTGCAGGGAATCGATGCCGGCACCCGTCGTGAGCGCCCGATACAGTGTCTCAGCGATGCGCTTCGCGCTGTCGATTTCGACCTGGGTGATCTCCGGCATGATCAGGATATGCCGGGCCTGCACTTCAGCCGGCTGGGCCCGCTCCACCTGAATCACATGAAAGCCGAACTGAGTCTCGACCGGATCCGAGATGACGCCGGGCTTGATGCCGAACGCAACGCGCTCGAACTCAGGGACCATCACGCCACGGCGGAACCAATTGAGCGAGCCGCCCCGTTCCCGCGATCCCGAGTCGGCGGAGAACCGCTTGGCGGCCACGGCGAAATCGCCTCCCTGACGGAGCGCGCGCGCGATCGAGTCGGCGAGCTGATACGCGGCTTGGCGGGCCTCGAGCGATGGGGTGGGCGGCACCACCACCTGGCGGAACGAGAGCGTGGCAGGCCGCTTGCCGAGCTGGGCTTTCTGAGCGTCGAAGTAAGCCCGCATCTCCCGCTCGGTGGGAATCACCGCCTTGAGCGTGCCATCGCCCTTGAGCTTTTCAATCAGACGATTCTGCAGGGTCGAGCGACGCTGCTGGTCGCCCAGCCAGCGGCGGTACTCATCCGGCGTCTGGAAACCGGCCTTCTTGAGCTCGGCGGCGTACTCCGCTTCAGTGGAGAAATTGCCGCGCACCTTCCGGATCTGCTGCTCCACGCCTTCGGCCACTTCCTGATCCGTGACCTTCACGGCCGTGTCCCGCTCAGCCTGTTGAACCAGCAGCTCCGCCTCGATGATGTTGTCGATCACCTCACGGCGAAGTGCGGCGAGGCCCTCGGCAGTCTTGGGAAGCTGCGTCCCCTGCGACTGGCGGCTGAAGATCTCTTCGTCCACCTGCGACGCGAGTATCGGCGTGTTGCCGACCACGGCCACCACACGATCCACGGTGAACGCCGTGTCGCGCGGCGCGGGCGGGACCTCGGGCTCGGCGGCGAGCGTCGGGGGCGGAGGGGTGAACGTCGTGGCCCTGGCGCCAAGACCGGTGGGGAACGAATCCCGCGGCGTGGAAAAGGCGCGCGCGAGCGAGTCGAACCGCACCGCTTGCGCCGATACGGATGTCGCGGCGCCGGCCGACAGCGCTGCGACGAGGGCCAAACGGTATCGCACGACGTTCCTCCCTCCTACTACTGACCGCTTCCGGTCGCGCCGGTATCGGGCTTGGCCGGCTCCGGGGTCGGCGCGGGAACGGGGGGGCCTCCCGGCGCCGGCTGGACGCCGGTACCACCCGGCGCGGGACGGGCGCTCGAGTCGGACTTGGCCCGCGTAGCCTGGGCCAGATCGAATCCGCGGCTCACCCCGACCTCGTCCACCCGGTAGCGGCCGCGCTCCCGGAGCAACGTACCCAGGGCCGACGGCACCGGCCGCATCCGCACCTTTCCGGAGACCAGGCCGTCGAAGTACTGCGAG
>DASSUE010000224.1:0-14348 GCA_035707305.1 Gemmatimonadales bacterium | reverse complement strand
CGCAGGAGCCCATGGAGCGCCGGCGCTACGGCGACCGGATCCGGGAGAGCGTTCGTGCGGCGCTCATGCGCGCCCGGGTGCGCGGGGTGTTTTTCGGGGTTCTCACGTTCACGACGTTCGGCGGAATCGTGTTCGTGTTGTGGCAAGGTGGGGTGCTGGTGCTGGAGGGCAAGCTCACGGCCGGGGCGCTGGTGTCATTCCTGCTCTACACCATCACCATCGCCGCGGCGATCGGCGCGCTCGCGTCATTCTTCAGCGCATACCAGGAGGCGATCGGAGCGGCTGAGCGTGTGTTCGAGCTGCTCGAGACGCCCTCCGCGGTGGCGGATCCGCCGTCGCCCACACCGCTCCACCGCCCGATCCGAGGGGAGGTGGCGTTCGAGGCGGTCTCGTTCCGCTACCACGATGAGGCCGGAGCGCCCCAGACGCTGGCCGGCATCGATGTCAGAGTAGCGCCGGGAGAGGTGGTGGCGCTGGTCGGACCGTCGGGCTCCGGAAAGACGACGCTCGTGTCGCTGCTCCCCCGCTTCTGGGACGTCACGGAGGGAGTGGTCCGGCTCGACGGCGTGGACGTTCGCGATCTCCGACTGGCGGAACTCCGCGGCGCGGTGGGCCTCGTACCCCAGGAACCAGCACTGTTCAGCGGCTCGGTGGGCGAGAACATCGCGTATGGCCGTCCGGGAGCGACTCAATCGGAGATCGAAACGGCGGCGAGGGCCGCCCACGCGCACGAGTTCATCGTGCGGCTGCCGATGGGCTACGACACCGTGGTCGGCGAGCGCGGTGTGAAGCTCTCGGGAGGGCAACGTCAACGAATCGCCATCGCCCGGGCGCTGCTCAAGAACCCGGCGGTGCTGGTGCTCGACGAGGCCACCAGCAACCTCGACACCGAGAGCGAACGCCTCATCGAGGACGC
The DNA here is from genome assembly GCA_035707305.1 of Gemmatimonadales bacterium. Lineage (GTDB taxonomy): Bacteria > Gemmatimonadota > Gemmatimonadetes > Gemmatimonadales > GWC2-71-9 > DASQPE01. The sequence continues at coordinate 13,432 of DASSUE010000224.1, read as the reverse complement.
GATGGAGAAGCTGCTGGCGGGACGAACCACCCTGATCATCGCGCACCGGCTCTCCACCGTGCGCCGCGCGGATCGGCTCGTGGTGCTGGACCACGGCCGCATCGTCGAAGAGGGTACCCATCCGTCGCTGCTGGCGCAGGGCGGGCTATACGCGCGGTTGTATCAGCGGCAGTTTAGGGACGAGATGGTAACGAGCGAGTGGCCAGTACGGGCGACGAGTACAAGTACAAGCACCAGTTTGGAGTAACGCGGCCAGCCCGCGTACTAATCACGCGTAGCGCCAGTTGTCACCAAGTCGGCCTGTGGTACAGCCGGCGTCACCACCGGCCCGGCCGGCCCCCAGTACATGTTGACCTCGCTCCGCACGCCGAACTCCCCCGGCAGATAGATCCCTGGCTCCACCGAAAATCCGATTCCCGGTCCGAGCCGACGATCGTCGTGAGTCTCGTAATCGTCGAGATGCGGTCCGGAGCCGTGCAGGTCGCGGTCGATCGAATGGCCGGTGCGGTGCACGAACCACTCGCCATAGCCGGCCGCCTCGACCACCTGGCGCGCGGCGCGGTCCGCGTCGGCCCCGGTGATCGGGCGGTCGCCCGCCGCCGCCGAGCGGATCGCCGCGATGGCGGCGTCCCGCGCCGCGCGAACGGTCCGCCAGATCTGGTCGACCCGATCGGGCGGCTCTATGCCCGCGAAGCCCATCCAGGTCTGATCCGCGGAGATGCTGCCGGGCTTGCTCCCCCACAGATCGATCAACACCACTTGATCGGCAGCGAGCGCTACGTCGCGGCTCTCGTAGTGGGGGATGGCGGTGCCGGGGCCGAACGCGACCACCGGTGGATGGTCGAACACCAGCCCCGCCTCGGTGAGGCCGCGAATGACGCGCGCCTGCACCGTCCGCTCGGTCACGCCGATCTCACGTACCACCCGGGGGAGCTCCTGCCGCGCGATCGCGGCGACGGATTCGGCAGCAGCCGTGTGCTCATCGATCTCCTGCCGGTTCCACCGCGCCGCGAAGCGGGACACGAGGGGCCCGGACGGGACGACCCTGGCGCCCAAGCGGCCGAGCAGCTGGACGACACCGAACGGCACCCGATCGAGATAGGGCACCGCGTCGTCGGGCGAAATCTCCATGGCGAGGGTGCGCCCCTTGACCAGCGGCTCCAGCGCGGCATGCAGCTCCTGCCAGCGCGCATACGGAATGACCCGGCCGGGAAAGCCGTCGAGCGGCTGGAGCTCGATCCGATGCGCAACCGCGACGGGGTCGCCATCACGCGGAAACAGGACGAACAAGCGTCGCGACCCGATGCCGCCCAGACGAAGTACCCGCTGTGCGACCGGGTTGACGGCGCGGAAGTCGAAGATCAGCCAGGCGTCGGCACCCGCGTCGGCGAGGCCGGCTGCAAGCTCGGCGCGCTCCAGCCCGGCAAACGGACTCATTCGTATCCCGCCGCGCGCTCGGTGCGCCACACGCACTCGGGATCGCCGCGGCCCTCGCACTTCTCGTGAATCAGGGTGCCCTCGAAGTCGGCCAGCGAGCGGAACAGCTCGCCGAATGCGGCGCCGTAGAACCCGCAGGCAGCACCATCCGGCATCGCGCTCATGGACAACGGGCGCGACATGCGCACGGTTGCCTCGGCGCCGTCGGATGCCACCGCGCCGCGAAAATAGGCCGCCGCGAGCTTCCGGACCATGCGGGAGGTGAGCTTCCGGCTCAGAAATCTGGGCGACGCCTTGGCGAGTGCCCGGGCCGACCGGGCGCTGGACTGGACTGCGTGTCGCGCGGCCCGGCGACCCGCGTCCGCGAAGACCAGCGCGGCGTCCGGTCGTCGTCCAACCAGGCGCAGCACCGAGATCAGCTCATCATCGTTCACCCCGCCGTTCCGTTCGACGGCGTGACGGTATCGTGCGATCTGCGCGGCCACGGTGTTGCTGAGACCGAGACGCCGCGCGGCGATCTCATCGGCGAGCAGCTCGAGGCCGTCCTCGACCGGAGTGTCGAGATTGCGCACGGCCTCGAACAGGGCGAGCGGCAGAACGGCAGGAATGGTCGGCGCGTCGGGCACGAACGGCTCGGAGCAGGGCGGTGGCGCGCCGGTCGGCGCGACGGCGCGGAACATAATGTCCGGATGTAGATTACGGAATGTCCGATGACGACCCACGCCGCGCCGCTTTCGAGGCGGACGTGCTACCCCAGCTCGATGCGCTCTACCGGCTCGCGCTCCGGCTTACGACCGAGCCGAGTCGCGCCGAGGATCTGGTGCAGGACACGGTGCTCAAGGCGTTCCGCTCGTGGGAGCGGTTCCAGCCCGGAACCAACATCCGGAGCTGGCTGTTCACCATTCTGCGCAACACGTTCATCAACGATTACCGGAGACGGCAGCGCGAGCCGATCCCGATGGATCTGGAGAGTCCCGAATCGGGACTCTCGCTGCGGGCCGCATCGGACGAGGATCCCGAAGGTACGTTCTTCTCGCAGATCGTGGACGAGAAAGTGCTGGAAGCGATCGATCGTCTACCCGAGGAGTTTCGCGAAGTCCTGGTGCTGAGCGACATCGAAAATCTGAGCTATGCCGAGATCGCCGCAATGGTGAAGGTTCCTGTCGGCACCGTGAAGTCGCGCCTGTTTCGCGCCCGCCGGCAATTGCAGAGCGCGTTATACGACCATGCCGTCGAAATGGGCTACCTGAAACCCGCGAGGGCGCGCGGATGACGAAGCCGCGGTGTCAGGAAGCGCTCGACCAGCTCGACGAGTACCTGCGTCAGGAGCTCACGCCGGAGCACATGGCGCGGATCACGGACCATCTCGAGAAGTGCCGGCCGTGTTTCAGCCAGGCTGAGTTCCAGCGGAGCTACCTGCAGATGATCGAAAAGGCGAAGGGGCAATGCTGTCCCGACTCGCTTCGCCGCAGGGTCCTCGACGCGCTCCGCTCCCCTCAACACTGATTTCCCGCTCGTGTCGCCGTGGCTTGCGGTCCTCGTGTCCGCCGCCGCGGCGCTGGCCGCCCACCGCGCCCGCGCGCTGACCGGTGGCGGCGCGCTTGCCGCCGCCGCGATCGGACTGGCGGTGCTCAGCGGGACCGGCTGGCCCGGGGCGGCAGCGCTCGGCACCTGCTTCCTGTCCAGCACCCTCGTCTCCCGCTGGGCGCCCGAGCCCAACCGGGAAGCGAAGGGCACGCGCCGGGATCACCGGCAGGTGCTCGCCAACGGCGGGCCCGCAGGGATTGGCGGGCTGATCGGGCTAGTCGATCCCAGCGCCGGCCTCTGGGTGGTGACGGCCGGCCTCGCGGCAGCGGCCGCGGACACGTGGGCCACCTCCCTGGGCGGATGGAGCCGCCGGCCGCCGCGCCATCTTCTGACAGGACAGAGAGTTCCACCCGGCACCAACGGCGGGGTGAGTCTCTTGGGTACAACCGGGGGCTTCACCGGCGCACTGTTGGTCGCGATCGCCGGTGGATGTGTCGGCCACTCCCCGTTGCTCGTCCCAGTCGCGGCGCTGGTAGGTTTCGTCGGGATGCTGGCGGATTCGCTGCTCGGGGCCGCAGTCCAGGGACGGTTTCGGTGCCCCCGCTGTGATGAGCCGTCCGAGTGGCGGACGCATCGGTGCGGCACCGTGACGTTGGCGCAGGGAGGCTGGACGTGGCTGGACAACGATGGTGTCAACGCGGTCGCAACTGCGCTGGGGGCCTTCGGCGGCTGGGCGGCCTGGGCGCTGTCTGGTGGATCAGCCTGGTGACCGCCTGCGGCGGCGAGCGAATCACCGACCCGGTGATCACGCCCGGCCTGCCGCTCCCACCGATCTCCGAGCCTGACCCGGACCAGCCACCGCCGGCCGATGCGTCGCCCCTGATCGGCTCCTGGCGCGGAGTGAACACCGCGTTCCTTCCCTCCCACATCCAAACAGTCACCTGGCGATTCAGCCCCGATGGATCCTGCTCGCAGATATTCCTCACCATCGCCGACGGCGTGGAGCTGACCGAGACCCGCGCGTGCACCTGGATCGCCGACAGCCAGGCGGGCATCGTGACCATCACCCGCACGGGGGCGACCCAGCCGGTCAGTTTTACCCTGCGCTACAGCTTTCCGTCCGCCGACGTGCTCCGACTCGATCGTGACGAATACTCGCGGGTCGGCTGAGGTGCTCGTCATCGGCGCCGGCCCAGCTGGCGCGGCGAGCGCGGCGCTCCTTGCGCGTGCCGGCCACGACGTGGTCGTGGTGGATCGGGCGGAGTTTCCCCGCGACAAGCCCTGCTCGGAGTACCTCAGCCCGGAGGCGGTCCGGGTGCTCGACCGCGTGGGAGTGGTCGGCGCGCTCGAGCGGGCCGGTGCGCAGCCGCTCGAGGGCACCATCGTCCATGGCCCAAACGGCGCGCGGCTTCACGGCATCTTCGGCGAGGCGCGCCCGGCACCATTTCGCCCGACCGGTCTCTCGGTGGCACGCCTGGTTCTGGACCACGAGCTGGTGCGAGCCGCGCGAACCGCCGGCGCCCGCGTGTTGGAGCGCACCCGGTTCGAAGATCTGGTGTACGACGGCGGCGCCGTAGCCGGTGCGGTGCTTCGGAGCCCGCGCGGCCGGCGCGTCGTCCGCGCCCGGCTGGTGGTCGGCGCTGATGGGCTTCGTTCTCGGGTGGCCGCGAGGCTCGGCGCGCGAAGCTATGGTGGACTTCGGCGGGTGGCATTCGTCGCCCACGTCGGTGGCGTGCCCGGCCTCGCGCGATCCGCTGAGATGCATGTGGGGCCGACCGGGTACGTAGGACTCAACCCGCTCGGCGGCGATATCGCCAACGTCGCCCTGGTGGTGCCTGCCGCTGCCGCGGCCGCCGCTCGGGGGCGGGCGGGCGAGTTCTTTCTGGAGATGCTGAATCGGTTTCCCCGGGTGCGGGGCCGGGTGGATCCGCGGCAGGTGGTCCGGCCGGTCCTGGCCACCGGCCCGTTCGCGGCCCGATCGCGGCCGGTGACGGCCGACGGCGCGCTCCTGGTGGGCGATGCGGCAGATTTCTTCGACCCTTTCACGGGAGAAGGAATCTGCAGCGCGTTGCGAGGAGCGGAGCTGGTTGCCTGGCATGCCGGGGCCGCACTGGACGCACCCGGCCTCGTGTCCCGGCACCGTCTGGCGCCATACCGGCGCGCCCGGGTGCGCGCATTTGCGGGGAAGTGGGCCGTGGAGCGCATCATCGGCTATGGCATGCTGTGGCCACGACTGTTCGACCGCACCGTCGGCCGGATCGGCCGCCGGCCGCGAATGGCGCATACGCTCATAGGCGTAACGGGCGACTTCGTGCCGGCCCGGGCTGCTTTCCACCCGCTCTTTCTCGCGAGGCTCCTGTTCTGACCGCCACCGACGCCGACCCGATACTGTTCCGGCAACTGCTCGGCCGATTCGCCACCGGCGTCACCGTGCTCACCGTCATCGCGCCCGACGGCCGGCCCCACGGAATGACGGCGAACAGCCTGAGCGCGGTGTCGCTCGAGCCGCCACTGGTGCTGGTATGCGTGGACCACGCCGCACGCCTGCATCGCCTCATCACCAGCGCGGAGTCCTTCGTCCTGAACGTCCTTGCGTGGGATCAAGAGGAGCTCTCGCGCCGATTCGCCGATCCTCACGACGACCGGTTCGAAGGGGTTCCCTACCGAATCACTCGCGAGGGGTTCGTCCGGCTCGACGGTGCTCTCGCCCACATCGAATGCCGGCGGCAGGCGCTCCACGAGGCGGGTGATCACACGATCGTGCTCGGCAGGGTCGTGGGCGGCGATGCGCGCGACGATCGGCCGCTGCTGTACTTCCGCGGCGCGTACGGAGCCCTCTGATGACGAAGGGCGCGCTCACGGTCCGGCGGGTCGGGACCGAGCTGCTCGACGATCCGGCGGCGCCAGCCGGCATCGTGGAGCTCTCGCTCCGGAACGTCGCCCGTTCCAACCGGTGGTTCGGCGGCGCCGATGCGCTGCGCTTCGGCCTCGGACGCCTGCTCGAGCCGCTGCCTCGGGGGAAGACCCTCACCCTGCTGGACCTGGGCACCGGTTTCGGCGACATGCCGGCGGTGGGGGTCGCCTGGGCCCGGCGGCACGGCGTCCGCCTGCGCGCCGTGGGGCTGGAGTTGAGTCCGGTGGCGGCGCGCCTCGCCCGAGCCCGGGGGGTCCCCATGATCGTCGGCTGCGCCGGAGCGCCACCCATCGCCGACAAGAGCGTGGATATGGTCTCGGTGAGCATGGTGGCGCACCACTTCGAACCGGACTCGGTCGTCACGCTGCTTCGGATCTGCAACCGGTTGGCCCGCGTCGGGGTCGTGATCAGCGATCTCCAGCGCACGGCTCTGGGCGCCGCGGCGTTTCGGATCGGGGCGCGCCTGCTGGGATTCGATCCAGTCACCCGACATGACGGCCTCACGTCCATCCGGCGCGGCTACACCCGCACCGAGCTGGCCACGCTGCTGACGCAGGCCGGGGTGCCGGCCCAGGTGTTCCGCCGGCCGGGCTGGCGGCTGGTCGCCGTGTGGCGAACGGGCGCGGCGTGATGAGAACGGTGGACCGGCTGGTCATGCGCGCCCCGATCGATCGGGTCTTCGACGCGGCGTCGAACGTCGAACGCTGGCCGGAGCTGCTGCCGCATTACCGCTGGGTGCGGATGCTGGAGCGGCGTCCGCACGGCGGCCTGGTGGAGATGGCCGCATACCGACCCTTCGGTCCGCTCAACTATCCCACCTGGTGGGTATCGGAGATGGTGATCGACCGCACGACGCCAGCCGTGCGCTACCGGCACGTCCGGGGTATCACGACCGGCATGGACGTGGAATGGCGGCTGGTGCCGCACGGATCGGACACCGAGGTGACGATCGTACACGAGTGGACCGGGCCGAGGTGGCCCCTGATTCGCCGCCCCGCGGCGGAGTGGGTCATCGGGCCGGTGTTCATTCACGGGATCGCGTCGCGCACGCTCGCGGGCATCGGCCGTGCGGTGGAGGAGGCCCCGCGTGGCTGAGCGTCGCGTCGTGATCACGGGTATCGGCGCCATCACCCCGATCGGCACCGGGGCCGCGGCACTCTGGGGCGGACTTCGGGAGCGGCGCTCTGCAGTGCAGGGGATCACGCGGTTCGATCCCTCGCCGTTCAAGAGCAGAATCGCCGCCCAGGTGAACGATTTTACCGCCCGTGATTTCCTGGATGAACGCCGCGCCAAGCGGCTCGACCGGTTCGGCCAGTTCAGCATCGCTGCCGCCCGGCTCGCGCTCACAGACGCGGAGCTCGCGTTGGAGCACGAGGACCGAGATCGGATCGGCGCCATGATGGGAACCGCGCTGGGCGGCGTCGCATTCGGCGAGGCGCAGTCTCGCGAGTTCGTCTTCGGCGGGGCGCGCGCGGTCGACCCGTCGCTCGCACTCACGGTGTTCGCCGGCGCGGCCAGCTGCAACGTTGCCATCGAGTTCGGCGTCTGCGGGCCGAACTCGACGAACGGCATGAGCTGCGCGTCGGGCACGATCGCGGTCGGCGAGGCGTTCCGCGCCATTGTCCGGGACGAAGCCGACGCCATGCTCGCGGGGGGTGCCGAGGCGCCGCTCGCGCCGCTCTGCTTCGGCGCGTTCTCGATTATCCGCGCGATGTCGACCCGGAACGACGACCCCGCTCGGGCCAGCCGGCCGTTCGACCGGGGCCGCGATGGATTCGTGATGGGGGAAGGTGCGGCGGTGCTGGTACTGGAGGAGCGGGGTCGCGCGGTCGCCCGGGGTGCGCCAATCTACGGCGAGGTGTGCGGCTACGGGCTCACCAACGATGCCTATCACATGACCGCTCCCCGGCCTGATGGACGACAGGCCGCCCGGGCGATGAGCCTCGCCTTGCGCGACGCGCACCTCGCGCCCCACGAGATCGCGTACATCAACGCGCATGGGTCGTCGACCCCGCTCAATGATCCGACCGAGACCAGCTCGATCAAGCAGGTGTTCGGCGATCACGCCCACCGCCTCGCGCTGAGCGGCACGAAGGGCTACTACGGGCACGCGCTCGGGGCGAGCGGCGCGATCGAAACGGCCATCTGCGCACTCGCGCTCCATCACGGGTGGCTCCCGCCAACCGTCAATCTCGAAGCCCCCGACCCTGCCTGCGACCTGGACTTCATTCGCGACCATGGTCGTGACATGCGACCGGAGCACGTGCTGACCAACTCGTTCGGATTCGGCGGGGTGAACGCGAGCCTGGTCCTGCGACGCGGGTAGTTGCAGGTCCCCTCGCGGCCGACTCCCGCGGGTAACCGACGGCGGGTAAATTCGGCGCACCTCTGACCAGTCCCTGCCATGCGCAACTATCTCACCGAGTTCATCGGAACCTTCTTCCTCGTCCTCACCATCGGGCTCACCGTCATCCCCGGGTCCGACTTCGCACCGCTCGCCATCGGGGCGAGCCTCATGATCATGGTGTACATGGGTGGTCACGTCTCGGGCGCGCACTACAACCCGGCGGTTTCGCTCGCCGTCTTTCTGCGCGGGAAGATGAAGTCTGCCGGGGAGCTGGCCGGGTACATGGCCAGTCAGACCCTGGGGGCGATCGTCGCAGCGATCCTGGTGCGAGCGATTCTCGGCCAGACCTTCGCCCCGGCGCCGGGCGATGGAGTCAGCGCGGGCACGGCGGTGCTGGTCGAACTCCTGTTCACGTTCGCGCTCGCCCTGGTGGTGCTCAACTCGGCGGCGTCGGCACGCACGCAGGGCAATTCGTTCTACGGGCTGGCGATCGGGTTCACGATCGTGGTCGGTGCCTTCGCCGGTGGGGCGATTTCGGGTGGGGCCTACAATCCGGCCGTCGGGACCGGCCCGATTCTGGTCCACGCGATGGCGGGGGGTGGGACGCTCGCCGATCTATGGATCTATCTGGTCGGTCCCTTCCTGGGGGGTGCGGCGGGGGCCGCGGTGTTCGGGCTGCAGGAACGGCCGGAAGTACTTCTGCACGCGGAGCCGAGTCGGGTGCCGGAAAGGCAGTGACAAGTGACGAGTGACAAGTGACGAGCGAGAGGATCAGTCACTTGTCACTCGTCACGTCACTGGTCACTCGCTTCGCCCGGCGCCACAGCGTTACCACATACACCAACAGAATCGTCGCCGTGACCACGTATCCCGCGACCATGTAGCCGCCATTGTCAGGCGGCATCGGGCGTTTCCCGGGCGCGCCGACCCAGCGCGAGCCCATAGCGAGTGGTCACCAGCCCGATGTAGAGCAGCGTGAACGTCACGACCGACGCCAGCAGCGTCCGCAGCATCTCCCATGGCAGCGAAGGGGCGCTCGGCTTGAGCACGATCGGCTGCGGATGCAGCGTACGGAACAGGTAGACGCTCAGGTGAATGAACGGGACCAGCACCAGGCCCATGATCCCCAGGACCGCGCTGAACCGGGCCCGCTCGTCGGGATCGTGGATCGCTGCGCGGAGCGCCAGATAGCCCACGAACAGAAAGAACACGAACAGCGTGAGCGTGAGCCGGGCATCCCAGGTCCACCAAGTGCCCCAGATCGGCTTGGCCCAGATCGGCCCGGTGGTGAGCATCACCACGCTGAACATGACCCCGACTTCGGCCGACGATTCGGCGAACAGATCCAGCCGCCGGTCGCGGAGCCAGAGATAGAGGATGCTGACGATGCCCACGATGGAAAACGCCAGCAATGAGCTCCACGCGGCGGGCACGTGCAGGTAGAAGATCTTCTGCGCCAGTCCCTGGCGCGCCTCGACCGGGGTGAAGCCGAGCGCCAGCACGCATACCCCCGCGAACGCGGCGAGCGCCACCACGCTGATGCCGAGGCCGCGCCGGGAGAGCGTGCGTGCCCGGTCGAGCCCGTTATCCCGCGGCTCGGTCATTCGTCCACCACTGCGCCGAAGATCATGATGCACAAGGTGAGAAAGACGACGTCGTAAAGCGCGAGTAACCTAAGCCACCCCGCAAGCTCGCTCAACGGACGGCCATCCAGCAGGCGGGCCGTCGCCTCCACCGCCCACCGCACCGGCCACACCATGAAGGGCAGCAGCAGCACCGGCAACATCAGCTCGGCGAACCGGGTGCGCACCGCCATCGCGCTGAACACAGTGCCGACCGCCACGAATCCAATCGAGGCGAGCGCCGCCGTCGCGACGATGCCGGGCAAGGCGGAGCCGAGGTCGACATTAAAGAACACGACGAACAGCGGCAGCGTCACCGCCTGCACCGCGGCGACGAACGCCAGGTTCGCGAGATACTTGCCGAGGAAGATGGCCCCGCGCGGCACCGGCGCGAGCAGGAGGCCGTCCATCGCTCCGTGCTCGCGTTCGACCGTGAAGGCCCGATTCAGTGCAACGATGGCTGCGAAGGCGAACGTGACCCACAGGACGCTGGGTGCGAGCACGATCGCCGGCACCGCGGTGGGATCGCGCGAGAAGTAGAAGATCACCAGCACCAGCGCGGCGAACACCGTCGCCGACAGCAGCGCGGTCCGATTCCGAAGCTCCGCCCGGATGTCCTTGGCCGCGATGACGACGGCGAGCCGCACCGAATCAGCCATGCAGCGCCGCCTCCCACCGCGGCGCAAAGTCCACGAGGGCCCCTTCGCGCAGCACCTCCAGTGCCCACCGTCCATTCGCCAGCACGCCCACCCGAGTCGCCAGGTCCCAGGCCTCGGAGAGCTGGTGCGTCACCAGCACGAGGGCCGCCCCCCCGGCGAGGCGACTCGCCAGCATCGAGCGAAGGCGGTCCGCGCCGGCCGCGTCCAGGGCCGTGAATGGCTCGTCGAGAAGGAGAATACGCGGGTCGTGCAGCAGTGCTCGGGCCAGCGCGGCACGCTGGAGCAACCCGCGGCTCAGGCTCCGCGGCCGGTCGCCGGCTCGGTGCGTCAGTTCGAGCTCCTCCAGCGCGCGGCGAACCGAGGCGGCGGGGTTGGCCAAGCCGAAGAGCCGCGCGACGAACACGAGATTCTCACGAATGGTGAGGTCGTCGTACAGCATCGATTGGTGCGGCAGAAAGCCTATCGGCCGACGGGCACCCGGGTCGTCACGTTCGAGCCGTCGCCCCAAGATGCGAACCTCGCCGGCCGTCGGTCGTACCAGCCCCGCGAGAATCCGGAGCAGGGTGGTCTTGCCCGCGCCGTTGGGCCCGACCACTGCCACCGCGTCTCCCGGCGTCAGTCGGAGGTAGACGCCGCGGAGCACCCGCGCCGCGCCGTAGATCCGGTGAAGATCCGAGGCTTCGAGGAGCGCGCCGTCAGAGGACGGCATCGATGCGCGCGCCGAGCTCGTCCAGTCGGAAGGGTTTGACGATGTAACCGGAGTGCGGCAAGTCGAGCACCTTGAGCTGCGGTTCGATGCTCACGTAGGCTGTGGTGATGATGACCGGGAGGCCTGGCTGGGTGCTTCGGATCCGACGCAGCAGCTCCACCCCGTCGGTATCCGGCAGCCGCATGTCCAGCACGGCCACGTCGGGACGCTCCTCCGCCAGGCGCGCGAGCGCCTCGGCGCCGGTGCTGGCGAAGATCAGGTCGTAGCGTGGTTTGAAGTGCCGCTCGTAACTCAGGCGGAGCGCCGGCTCGTCCTCGACTATCAGAACGCGCCGGCGCCCTTTACCGTCAGTCATGCAACGCAACCTTCGAAACGCGGTCTTGCCATCCTGCACTCGGGGCGGGAAGTCGCGTGTCAAAGACTAACGACGTCCTCCGGGGGCGTCCATAGTCCGGCCGGCGCCCCGTACCTCGCGCGGCGGCTCGATGGTAAAGAGCTCAGCCAGCTTGGTGATCGCCAGCAGGAACCTCAGCTCGTCGTTCGGGTGCCGGAGCACGACCGTCTGGCGCCGTTCGGCGGCCCGGCGCTGCACCAGCATAAGGGCGCCCAGTCCGGCCGAATCGACGTGCCGCGTCCGCGACAGGTCGATCACGAGTACGCCCGTGTCGTCGGGCAGGCGGGCCAGATGGTCGACCGCCGTGGTGCGGAACTCGATCCTGGTGTCCAATCCCAGGCGTTCTGGGGCGAACAGCTCGCGAGCTGTCGCGTGTGCGGATGGCATGGCATCCTCCCACACCCGACAAGCCCTGCGAGCTGACTTCGCGCAGGCAGGCTTCCACCTTCGGCACCGAGCTATCTCACCCGACGACGGGTCGTTGTGAGACCTCTAGTTTTGCGGCCCCGGATCACTCCGGGTGTGCTCTTATCGGGCGGATGTAGGTTGTGCGCGACCACGGTGGCCGCGTGCCCCCAAGAAAGGCGAGAGCGGTGCCAGTCGCCGTAACCTGCGACGCAGGAACGGTTTGCAAAGCGCTGCAGAGCCCGGCTTTGGCCTGGGGGCGACCGCACTCCGCGGCAAAATCTAGAAATTCGCAACCCGCCTCTGGTTACCCGGCGGCGGGGCGGATAGGTTGCCCGAACGAACTGTTAATTCCTTCATCCCGACGCCCCGATGACTAGCCGCGCCGCCGAGACGAGTCAAATCGATACGCTCTTGTCAGAAGAGCGGCAGTTTCCACCCCCGCCTGAATTCACCGCCCGCGCGACCGCGACGAAGGAACTCTACGAACGTGCTCGCCGCGACCGACTCGCGTTCTGGGCCGACGAAGCGCAATCCCTCGATTGGATCCAGCCATGGCGACAGGTGGTTGATTGGAAGCTGCCGCACGCCCGGTGGTTCGACGGCGGGAAGCTGAATGCCGCGGCCAACTGTGTGGACCGACATCTAACCGGCCCCCGGCGAAACAAGGCCGCGATCATCTGGGAAGGTGAACCCGGCGACCGGAGGGTCCTCACCTACTGGGAATTGGCGCGGGAGGTGGGCCGCTGCGCGAACGCCCTCCGCCGCCTCGGGGTGAAGCGGGGTGACCGGGTGGCGATCTATCTCCCGATGGTTCCCGAGGCCGCAATAGCCATGCTGGCGTGCGCCCGGATCGGGGCGGCGCATTCAGTGGTCTTCGGCGGATTCTCGGCGGAATCACTGCGCGATCGGATCAACGATGCTAGCGCGGTCTGCCTTATCACCGCCGACGGTGGATATCGACGCGGTCAGGTCGTCCCTCTCAAACAGTTCGCCGATGAGGCGCTCGCGGAGTGTCCATCGATCCGCCACGTCGTGGTCGTGCAACGGCAGCCAGCGCCGAGTCAGGAGCCGCCATCGTCGGCCGCCGCCATGACCGGGGGGCGCGATCACTGGTGGCACGATCTGCTGGACCGGGAAACCCACCAGTGTCCCGCCGAGGCCATGGACGCCGAGGACGTGCTGTTCATCCTCTATACCTCCGGCACGACCGGAAAGCCAAAGGGGATCGTTCATACGACCGGCGGCTATCTCACCCAGGTTTCCACGACTACGAAGTACGTGTTCGATCTCCGGGAGGACGACGTGTTCTGGTGCACCGCCGATGTCGGCTGGGTCACCGGTCACTCCTATGTCGTCTACGGGCCGCTCTCGCTCGGCGCGACGGTGCTGATGTACGAGGGCGCGCCGGATTGGCC
>DASSUE010000223.1:0-9068 GCA_035707305.1 Gemmatimonadales bacterium | reverse complement strand
ACCGAACCGGCGGATCTCGCCGCCCGGGTGAACGCGTTGCACAACCGGGGATACTGAGCTTGGACCAGACGCATGACCAACGATCAGGAACTTCGCCGCCAGCTGGTGCGGCTGCTGGATTGGGAAGACGCCCACATCGGGTTGGAGGCCGCCGCGGCGGATCTCCCTCCGTCACTTCGCGGGGTCCGGCCGGCGGGACTTCCTCATTCACCGTGGGAGCTGCTGGAGCACATTCGTTTGGCCCAGCGGGACATCCTCGAGTTCTGCCAGCATCCGGACTACACCGCCAAGCGGTGGCCCGAGGACTATTGGCCGGCTACCCCCGGGCCTCCGGTTACGGAGGCGTGGGACGAGAGTGTGGCCGCGACCGTGCACGACCGTGAGGCCCTGCAGGCGCTGGCGCTCGACTCGGCAATCGATCTGTTCACCGTGATCCCTCATGGGAGCGGCCAGACCTATCTGCGGGAGCTGGTGCTGATCGCCGACCACACTGCGTACCATGTCGGCCAACTGGTGCTGGCTCGCCGCGCGCTGGGAAGCTGGAACCCGTCCTGACGCCCGCGTCTATAATTCGTGGCCGGCCTCGGGGCCTCGAGGTCGAGCCGACTCAGCTGGAGAGAGTGGACATGTGTCGTAACATCAAGCGACTGCGCCGGCCCGAGGGCCAACCGTCCGACGCCGAGCTTCACGACGCGGCGCTGCAGTTCGTGCGGAAGATCAGCGGCATGCGCGCGCCGTCGCAGGTCAATACCGCCGCATTCGACGCCGCGGTCGCCGAGGTGGCGCGGGCCGGGCGCACGCTGTTCGATCGCCTGGAGGTCCGCCCCCACTCGGGTGCTACCCTTCACGCGGGCCACGTCGCTTCCGCGTCCTGAGCGATGCTTCGCTGGCTGGTCGCCGCCGCGCATCTGCTCGGGCTTGGCATCGGGCTGGGCGCCGTGTGGGCGCGTGCCCGTGCGCTGCGGGGATCCCTGGACTCGACCGGGATTCGGCACGTGCTCACTGCGGATGCGTGGTGGGGAGTCGCGGCCGCGACCTGGGTCGGGACGGGGTTGTGGCGACTGCTGGGCTCCTTCGAGAAAGGGAGCGCGTACTACTTCCAGAACCATGTGTTCTGGACCAAGATGGCGCTGTTCGGATTGATTCTCCTGCTGGAGCTCCGACCGATCATGATCTTCACGAGGTGGCGGCGGGACGTCGCTCGCGGCGCCACGCCTGACCTCACCCCGGCTGCGAGGCTCGCGCGAATCAGCACCATCCAGGCCGTTCTGGTCGTGCTCATGGTGCTCGCGGCCACCGCGATGGCGCGGGGTTTCGGAACCCGTTGACGTCTTCCAAGCGAGGAGTGGGCATGTCGAATCACGTGTACAAGACCATCGAGCTGGTCGGTTCATCCACCGCGAGCATCGAGGACGCGGTGGGGCGAGCCATCGAGAAGGCGTCCGAGACCGTGCGGAATCTTCGCTGGTTCGAGGTGACTGAGACGCGGGGGCACATCGACGGCGGCCGGGTCGCGCATTGGCAAGTCACCCTCAAGGTCGGCTTCACCCTCGAGAGCTGACGCGCCCTCGCAGACGCCGGAACCCAGAAGGCGACGTCGCATGCGCCCTGACGAGCTCGAAGGAATTCTGACGTTTCTCCGCGGCACCGAGCGGCTGAAAACGGTCACGCGCAGCGGATGGACCTCGGCGGGCCAGCAGGAGAGCGTCGCCGAGCATACCTGGCGGCTGTGCCTCATGGCCATGCTGCTCTACGGCGCCGCACCCGACATCGACTTCGCGCACCTGCTCAAGATGTGCGTGATTCATGATCTCGGCGAAGCAATTCGAGGCGACGTGCCGGCCCCTGCCCAAGTGGGCGTGAGCAAGGCGGTTGACGAACGGGCGGATCTGCTCGAGCTGACGGCACCGCTGCCCGAACCGCTTCGGCGCGAGATCCTAGAGCTGTGGGACGAATACGAGGGAGCAACCACCCCGGAGGCGCGGGTCGCCAAGGGACTGGACAAGCTGGAAACGATCCTACAGCACACGCAGGGAAGAAATCCGGCGGATTTCGACTACGCCTTCAACCTGGCATACGGCCAGCAGTACACGGCCGTCGACCCCGTGATGGCGGCACTGCGCGCTCGGCTCGACGAGGAGACGGCACGCCGAGCCGGCGATCGGACCGCTGCCTCCTGACTGGAACTGGACCCCGACACTGCGTATGCCGCGTCGTCGATTCGGGCTCGTAGCGTTCGCTTCCATCCTCGCTGCAGGGTGCAGCCGCGCTGGGAGCGAGCCCCAGGCGCCGACAAACCCACTCCTGACCCGCGTCGCGCTCGAGCGCACGCCGTGCTTCGGTTGGTGTCCCCAGTACGAGGTCAGCGCCACTGCCGACGGCCGGGTCACTTTTCGGGGGCTCCACCGATGGAGAGGGATCGCGCAGGAATGGAGAATCGCTCCTGAAGCCGTCGCCGTGCTCGGGCGCGCGTTCCTCGCCGCCGATTTTTTCAGCCTCGGTGATGTGGTGCCCGGCGCGCCGGCCTGCGGCGCAGTGGCGACCGATCATCCATCCATCGTTCTGAGCGCGAGCGAGCCGAACCGCGAGCACCGGGTGAACTACTATACGGGGTGCGCCGGTACCGACGGCGCATCTGCACCGGCGGCGCTCCAGGCACTGGCGAACCGGCTGGATTCGGTGACCGGCGCTGCCAGGGTGGTCGATTCGCTCCAGGCAGCGCGTACCCCGGCGCGATAACCCTCGTGATCCACCGCGGTCAGGGATTGCGTTGGTGGCCGCGCTCGTCGTGGCGCTCCAGACCCCCGAGTGCGCCGATTCCGCGCTGGTTGCAGCCGCGGTGCCCTCCGCTCGGCGTTGCTGACCGCGCGACGCCGCGCTCATGCCAGTCGCTCTCGCCCCCGCCGGCGCCCAGCGGGTCGGCGAGGCACTGGTTCGCCATCTCCACTTGAATCCCGCCCGCCGCATCCCCCGAATCTTCTTCGAGGCGCTCACGCACGTGAGCGACACGCGGCTGCATTGGCTCGCGGCCGGTGCGGCAGTCTATGCGATCGTGCGCTTCATCGAGGCCTATGGCCTGTGGCACGGCAGGCGATGGGCCGAGCTCTTCGGGGTAGCTACCGGTGCCATCTACGTGCCCGCGGAGCTGATTGAGCTGTGGCGGCACGCAACCCTTCTGTCAGTCGCGGTGCTGTCGGTGAACGTAGCCGTCGTTGTCCTGCTGTGGCAGGAGTACCGCGCGGGTGTCGTACCGGTAGAGGAGCGCCGTGAGCGGGAGTGAGATCGAGGTTCGCCGTGCCGTACCTGCCGACGCCGCGAGGCTGGCCCGCCTGCGCTACGAGTTCCGCGCCGCGCTCGATCCGGCCGCCGAGTCCGAGGAGCAGTTCGCCGCGCGATGCGCCGAGTGGATGCGAGAGCGGCTGGCGGCCGGGGACCCGTGGCATTGCTGGATCGCGGAACGCCAAGGCGAAATCGTGGCGACCATCTGGGTCCAGGTGTTCGACAAGCTTCCCAACCCCGTCGCGGAGCGGGAACGCCACGCCTACATCACCAGTCTCTACGTCCGGCCGGAGCTCCGGGATGCGGGAATCGGCTCGGCGTTGCTCGATCAGGCCATCGCCGCCTGCGAGGCCAGGGCCGTCGATGCGGTATTGCTCTGGCCCACTCGCCGAAGCCGGACCCTGTACGAGCGGCACGGGTTCGTCGTCGGCACGGACCTGCTCGAGCGCCGCCTGGCGCCGGTTCAGGGGAGGGATCAGTGATCGAGACCTACGGCCTCACCCACGTCGCGCTGGCGGTGCGTGACGCTGAACGCGCCTTCGCGTTCTACCAACATGTGTTCGGTGCAGTCGCCGTGTACCGGGAGCGCGGCTGTATCCAGGCGCAGACGCCGGGCAGCCGAGATGTGCTGGTCTTTGAGGAGCGGGCCCGTCGAGCGGGCTCGGGCGGGATCGCGCACTTCGGCTTTCGTCTCGTCCGGCCGTCCGACATCGATGCCGCGGCCCGGACGGTAAAGGAGGCCGGCGGTACGGTGGTCGAGCAGGGCGAGTTCGTCCCGGGCGAGCCCTACCTGTTCTGCCGCGATCCCGACGGCTACGATGTCGAGATCTGGTACGAGCTACCGACCTCGGCCGACCCGCGCCCGCGAGCTAGACGCGGCCGCAGTCCTGGAGGAACCAGGCAGCGTCATACCTGACCCAGTCCGACTCGCCGCCTGGCTGCGTTGCGCGGCGTCCGTCGCGATGGGAGTTCCAGGCGTCCGCGCGGTAGATTGGGGCATGAAAAGCGATCCCTTCCTCTGGCTGCTGGCGTTCGCGGCCGGTGCCTTGATTCCCGTGCAGGCCGCGGCCAACGCGGCGCTCAGCCGCGCACTTCACGCCAACGTACCGTTCGCCGCATTCACGTTGTTTGCGGTCGCTCTCATCGCGACCGCGGCCGCCGTGATGGTTTCCGGCGCTCCGGTGCCTGCCGCGTCCGAGCTCCGTCTCGCGCCGTGGTGGAGCCTCGTTGGCGGTCTCATCGTGGCGTTCTATGTCTTCAGCATCACGTTCCTCGCCCCCAGGATCGGAGTTGGCAACGCAATCGCGCTCATCGTGACCGGCCAAGTGATGGCCGCGCTCACCATCGATCATTTCGGACTCATGCGGTCGCTTGTCGTTCCGCTCACCTCCGCTCGCGCGGCCGGTGCCGCGCTCATGGTGCTCGGCGTGTATCTGGCGCTCCGCCGATGATGTGCCGAATCCCGCGTTCGATCGGATTCGCGGGCGTCGGGGCGGCACTGACGGTCTGCGCCCCGCCCCATCCCCCGCCGGCGCCCGAGCCGGGGTGTACCGACGGAGCACCCTATCTCCGAACCATCCTTTCCTTCGGGCTCGCGCGGGGGGCCGGAACCATCAGCCAAGACGAGTGGGCCGCGTTCCTGCGAGACGAGATCACGCCGCAGTTCCCGGACGGGCTCACCGTGTCGGAGGCTGCCGGCCAGTGGCGCGGCGCCGACGGGGTCATCGTGCGCGAGCCGACCAAGGTGCTCCTGTTAGTACACCCCCGCGTGGGTCCCGCCCAGGCGGCGGTGCAGACCATCATCGCCCGGTACAAACATCTGTTCGAGCAGGAGGCGGTCCTCTGGAGACCGCTCCCATCTGCGCGGTGTTCTAACAGTGGTGCGCCCGGCCCGACCGGGGCGTAGATTGCCCCCATGCATAGCCCCTACCCCGACCCCGGCGATGCACTGAGCCCGGCCGCAAGCGTGCGCGCGAGCCTCTGGCTCTGCGTCATGCTCGGCCTGCTGGCGTTCGTGGTGGTACCGCTGCTCCGGGACCTGCCCTTTGGCACCACCACCCGCACCGGCCTGCTGGCGTGGCTCCTGGTGCTGCTGGCGCTGTATTGGCTCTACGCCGGCATGGGATTCCAGCCGCTCTTGCTGCTGCAGCTCGTCATCTTCTCCGCCGCCGCGGTGCTGCTCACCACCAAGGCGGCTTTGGTCTTGGTGGGCATCGAGCGGCTGGGCATTCTCCGCCGCACCGCGAAAGCGCTGATCATGATCGGCGCTACGCTCGCCGGCCTGAACCTGCTGGCGTTGCTCATCTTGCCACGGCTCCGGCGCCGCCCCCCTGCCAAACCGACCTGACGCAAGCCGCGGGACCCCGCCGCCAGGAGAGTCCTCGTGATCGTGCTCACCGGCGCGACCGGAACCATTGGAAGGGCGACCGCGCGCGCACTCCAGGCTGCGGGCGTGCCGTTCCGGGCCGCGAGTCGCACCCCGCTCAAGGCTCAGGCGCTGGGAACGGCGGCCGTCGAGCTCGATTGGGACCGGCCCGCTACGCTGGAGCCGGCCATTGCCGGAGCGGAGACGCTGTTTCTGCTCACCCCGGTCACCGAATATCAGGACGTTTACGTCGAGGCTGCGGTTGCGGCGGCGAAACGCGCCGGCATCCGGCGGATCGTGCGGCTCTCGGTCATCGCTGCCGAGGCCGAGCCCGGGATCGCGATGAGCCGAGTGCACCGCGCCGGCGAGCGGGCCATCGAGGCAAGCGGGATCGCGTGGACCATGCTGCGCCCGAACTCGTTCGCGCAGAACTTCGTGAATTACTACGGGGTCGATCCCCACAAGAACGGTCCGGTATATCTGCCGCACGGGCAGGGCGGCGCCAGTTGGGTGGACGCCCGTGACGTCGCCGAAGTCGCGGCCCGCGCTCTCACCGAAACCGGGCACGAGGGCAAGGCGTACCTGCTAACCGGTGGCGAGGCAGTCAGTACGGCTCAAGCGATCGCGTTGCTGGGAGAGGCGTTGGGACGTCAGTACGAGTACGTGGACGTCCCCGAACAGGCAGCGCAGGAGGCAATGCGCACCCACGGCGCCCCTCCCTGGATCGTGACCGCACTCGCCGAGCTCAACGCGGAGATCAAGCATGGCCGCAGCACTGAGGTCTCGCCCGCGATCGCCCAGCTCCTGGGTAGGCCGCCGCGGACGTTCCGCGGGTATGCCGAGGATCTCGCGGCGGGGCGAACCTAGACTCACCACCTTCCGCCAGATCAGGAGACCACATCCGTCATGGCAATCGATGAGCTCGCCGCACGCTGGGCGCCCCGGCTGCTCAGCGTGCTTCGCATCGTCGCAGCGTTCATGTTCATGACGCACGGCACCCAGAAGCTGTTCGGCGTGCCGGCGCTGGAACCCAAGCCACCCGCCGAACTGTTTTCCCTATTCGGGGTGGCAGGCGTGCTCGAGACGTTCGGCGGACTGCTGCTCCTCCTGGGACTCTTCACCCGGCCCGTCGCGTTCCTGCTCTCGGGAGAGATGGCGGTGGCTTATTTCATGTTTCATTGGCCCAAGAGCTTCTGGCCAATCTTGAACCGCGGAGAACACGTCGTGCTGTTCTGCTTCCTCTACCTCTATCTGGCGGCCGCGGGCGGGGGCGAGTGGGCGCTCGATCGCGTGCTGGCGCGGAGGCGACCGTGACTACAGCCGTGCAGAGCAACCGTCCGGAGACCGGTGAGTTCGATCCGTACTATGCCCGTTACATCAATCGCGTTCCAGACGGCGACATCACGACGATCCTGGAGCAGCAGATCCGCACCACCGCCGCGACGCTGCGTTCCATCCCCGCCGACAAAGCGAAGTATCGCTACGCCGACGGGAAGTGGAGCATCGGTGAGGTGATCGGGCACCTCGCCGATGCCGAGCGGGTGTTCAGCTATCGCGCGATGCGCATCGCTCGGGCAGATGAGACGCCGATCGAGGGATTCGACGAGAACGCGTATGTGCCCGCCGGCCAGTTCGACCGCCGCAGCCTCACCGACCTGATCACCGACTTCGAGGCCGTCCGGCACGCCACCGTGAGCCTCGCGCGAGGCTTTCCGCCAGAGGCGTGGACCCGCATCGGCACCGCGAACAGGAAGGCGATCTCGGTCCGCGCGCTGCTCTACATCGCGGCGGGCCACGAGCGCGATCACCTCCTCACCCTCCGCGAGCGCTATGGCGTCGGCGGCTGAGGCGCCGGTGGGCGCGCCGGTCCGGTTCGACCCGGCCGAGGCAATTCCGGTGCTCGCCCGAACACCGGCCGTGCTGCGCGCCTTGCTGGCCGGGCTGCCGGATCCATGGATCTGGGCCGACGAGGGACGGGGCACCTGGACCCCGTTCGACGTGGTGGGCCATCTCATCCACGGCGAGCGCACCGATTGGATTCCGCGCGCGGAGATCATCCGCTCGCAGGGCGAGGCGCGCACGTTCGACGTATTCGACCGGGAAGCGATGTTCGAGGCGTCACGCGGCAAGGCGCTCGGCGAGCTGCTCGATGAGTTCGCCGAGCTCCGCGCCGCGAACGTCACGCGGCTGGAAGGCATGCGACTCACGCCGGCCGACCTCGAGCGCACGGGGTGGCACCCGGAGCTGGGCCGGGTCACGCTCGGACAGCATCTGGCCACGTGGGTCGCGCACGACTTGAGCCATATCGCCCAGATCGCGCGCGCAATGGGAAAGCGGTATCGGGAGGCGGTAGGCCCCTGGCGAGCCTACCTGCCGATGCTGGAGCGCGAGCGGCGGGCCTGAGCTAATCGTCCTTCTGGCCGAAGATGGCCAGATTGGACGAGTGCCCGGGGTTCACCTTGGCCTTCGGATTGATGTAGTGCACCGCGTTGTTCACCGCGATGCACGCTTCGCCGGCGCCGGTGGCAATCAGCTTGAGCTTGCCGGGGTAGTTGGTGACATCCCCTGCGGCATAGATGCCGGGGACGTTGGTGGACATCACCTGGTCTACCTTGATGTCGGCCTTCTCCAGGTCGAGCCCCCATTCCTTGATGGCCCCGATGTCGGAGTGAAAGCCCAGGAGCGGGATGACCGCGTCCACCTCGAATTCGCCTTCTTCCTTGGTTTTGTTGTTGGCGATCGTCACCCGCTCCAGCCGGTCGGCGCCATGGAGCGCCTTGACCTCCCAGAACGTCCGGAAGTCGCACTTCCCGCACGCGGCCAGATCCTGCACCTGCTTGATGGTGGCGGCATGCGCCCGGAAGCCGTCGCGTCGGTGGATGAGCGCGATCGATCGAGCGGTGCCTTGCAGGTTCACGACCCAGTCGAACGCCGAGTCGCCGCCGCCCACGATGAGCACCCGCTTGTCCGCGAACACCTGCGGGTCGAGCACCTTGTAGTAGAGGCCCCGTTCCTCGTACCGTTCCTCGCCCTCGACGCCGAGCTTCCGGGGCTCGAATGCGCCGATGCCGGCACAGATTACGACGGTCCGCGTCGGAAAGCTGTGCTCGTCGGTCTCGAGCACGAAGTGAGACGCACCGTTATCGCCGGCGCGATTGAGACCGGTGACGACCTGATTCAGGTGCACGGGAGTGCCGAACTGGAGCGCCTGCTGCGCCATGCCGTTGACCAGGTCCTTGGCCAGCACCTTGGGAAAGCCGGCGACGTCGAAGATGTACTTCTCGGGGTACAACGCCATCAACTGGCCGCCAAGGGCCGGCAGCGCATCGATGATTTGCGCCGACGCGCCTCGCATACCGGCGTAAAAGGCGGCGAACAGGCCGGTGGGCCCTCCGCCGATGATGGTGATGTCCCGCAGTTCGTG
>DASSUE010000222.1:0-3946 GCA_035707305.1 Gemmatimonadales bacterium | reverse complement strand
GGCCGACCGGCTTACTCGCGCGGACGAGGCCGTGATGAAGCGGATCACCTCTCGCACCGGCGGCAAGTACTTTCGCGCCACCGATCCCCAAGCCCTCGAGAACGTGTTCGAGGAGATCGAGGGCCTGGAGCGGAACGAGGTGCGCATCGGCGAGACCCGCGACTATCGGGAGCTGTTTCCGTTCCTGCTCTTCCCGGCGGTGATGCTGCTCGGTGCCGAGCTCGCGCTGGGCCTCGGACGCTGGCGTGGTCTCCCATGAGTCGCTTGACGTTCGCCTGGCCCGCAGCATTCGCGGCGCTCGTACTGCTTCCGATCCTGACGCTGCTCGTGCTCCGGGCCGAGCGGCGGCGCACGGCCGCAGTCGAGCGGTTCGGCGATCCGGCGCTGTTGGCCCGGATGGTTCCGCTTCCCGATCGCGGCCGGCGTCTGTCGCGGCACGGACTGCGCCTTGCGGCGTTCACGCTCGCAATCGTGGCACTCGCCCGGCCGCAGCTGGGAGAGCGACCCGCGACCCTCGCCCGTACAGGTCGAGACGTGCTGGTCCTGCTCGATCTCTCCCGCTCGATGAATGTGGCCGATGTGCCACCTACCCGGCTGGCCGCCGCCAAGCGCGCGGCCTGGGAAGTAACGGCCGCGTCACCCGGCGATCGCGTGGGTCTCATCGTGTTCGGTGGCAGCGCATTCCTCCAGCTCCCGCTCACTACCGACCATGCCTCGCTCAAGCTGTTCCTCGACGCGGCCAGCAGCGACGACCTGGGCGACCCGGCCACCGACCTCTCCGCCGCGCTCGACGGAGCGGCCAAGACGTTCGAGCGCGAAGGCGAGCCCGGCTATCAGGCGGTGCTGGTGCTGTCCGACGGTGAAACCGTTCAAGGGGACCTCGGCCCGCCGCTCGAGCGGCTGAAGCGCCAGATGATCCCGGTTTTCAGCGTCGGCGTCGGTACGGTCGAGGGTGGACCGGTTCCCGGCGACAGCGTGGAGACCGGCGAGCCGTATCATCGCGATAACATCGGCCGCATCGTCGTGAGCCAGCTTCAGGAAGGTGAGCTGCTTCGGGTGGCGGACGAGACCGATGGCACGTACGAGCGCTGGAGTCCCAACGGGGGCGTACCCACCGTGGCCGAAGAGCTCGCCCAGCTCGCGACGCGGCCACTCACCGGCCGGGTAGCGACGAAGCGCGCGGACCGATTCCAGTGGCCACTCGCTGTGGCAACGTTGTTGCTGCTGGGGGAGCAGGTTGTGCCGGTGAGGAGCAGGAGAAAGGGGAGGAACAGCAGGCGCGCGAGAAGCGGGACGGAATGGGTGAAGGCCGCGGCTGCTCTCGCACTCGTACTCGTACTGGTACTGGTAGTTGCTTCATGCGATACCGCCGCGCGACATGCAGCCGTCGGCGAGCGGTTGTATGAGAAGGGCGAGTGGCGTGCCGCGAACGATCGGTTCCAGCGTGCGTTCGAAAAGAGTGGCGATCCGGCGCTGGCGTACAACTCTGGCAACGCGCTCTACCGCATGAAGCGCTACGCGACTGCGGAGCATCAGTTCCGTGATGCGGCGGGCGGCTCGCCGGAGCTACGGCAGCGGAGCCTCTACAACCTGGGCAACACGCTGGTCCGGACCGCCGAGGACGCCGACGAGAGCGCCAAGGGAGCGATCCTGGATCGCGCCATCGCCGCGTACGAGGAAGCGCTCCGGATCGCGCCCGCCGATTCCGATGCCAAGTGGAATCTGGAGATCGCCGTGCGCCGACGCGGCGACCGGCCCACCGGAAGCTCGTCGGGCCGGGGGCGAAACGCCGACTACGGGCGCGGCGCTCAGAATGTGCCGGGCTACGAGGGCAACGAGGAAACGGCGGTGGGGGCGATGGCCGGCGGCGGGTTCGGATCGGCCGAAGGCGAGTCCGCCGAAGAGCTGAGCGAGAGCGAAGCGCGCCAGTTGCTCGATGCGGTTCAGCGCGAGCAGCTCGCGAGTCACGAAGGCCAGCGGTCCAGCAAACCGGCCACCGGCGAGAAAGACTGGTAACCAGCCTGGAGAAATTGCGATGTCGCAGACCACGATACAGCAGGCGCGCTTTCGGAGGGTGGAGGCGGACGTCCTCCTGCCCGCAGGCTGGCTCATGGGAACGTTCGTAGTTCCGGAGACCCAGAGTTTGCAGGATTTCCTGGAGCACGCCGGCGCGTTTCTCAAGCTGACCGACGCGCGAGTGCCCGGCCACGTGGAGATCGTTCCTTTCTTCGCGGTTCAGCGCGGCGCGGTCGAGCTCATCGCGCCCAGGCAGCCCGACGATCGGATCGAGACGCCGGGCAGCGCAGGACACACCGCACCTTGGAGCATCTCGTGTCTCTTCCATCGGGGTGCGGTGCACGGTAGTCTCGATTTCCTGATGAACCTCCGGCTGTCCGACTATCTCCGGCAGCAGACCGGGTTTCTGCTGCTCCGCGACGCGAGCTGGGTGTCGGTTGACACCGGGCGGGACGACGCGCCCCGGCAGTGGCCCATGGCCTTCGTGAACGTGCCCCAGGTCAACGGCATCTCGGAGGCGGTAGACCAGCGCGGCCGGGGCCACCCCGGGAAGCTGGCGCCATCCGAGTTCGAACTGCTGGAGGCGCCACCCACCTACGCCTAGCCCGGCATCATCATTGCTCTTTCGCCCCCCAATTCCGCGCCCCGACAGTTCCGGATTGCCGGGTACGAAACGGGGTGGATTCGGTGGGGCGTCGTAGAATCCCGTAACTGTAAGGAAGTCAGTGACTTCACTCGGGAGCGAAGGCGAGGGGGAGCGGCCGCCCCCAAAACCGAGCCTGCCGTCCGCAGCCTACCGGCCGGGCCCAGCCGCGCTTGGCGTGGCGATTTACGGGCTTTTGTATCTGGTCTGGGAGCGAACCGGGTGGGGCAGCGAGACCCTCCGGAACGTCATCAGCAACGTCGCCTTCATGCCGCTCAACCTGGCGGTAGCGGCGATCCTGGGACGTGCCTGTCGCAACGACTCCCTTCCGTCCGGAACCCGGCAGTCCCTGGCGTTGCTCGCCCTCGGCTCGGTCTTCGTCTTCTGCGGCAACGTCGTCTCGACTTACTACGTCCTCGGGCTCGACGCCAATCCCCAGGTCTCCTGGGCGGACGCGTTCTATCTCACCGACAGCGCGCTGATCTTCGCGTCGCTGCTCTCGCTTCCGATCTCCCGGCGCACCCGCCTGGAGCGCTGGAAGTTCGCGCTCGACACCGCGGTGGTGTTGATCGCCGGCGGGGTCGGGATCTGGTATTTCTCGGTCCGGTCGACGATGGCCGCGGGCATCGACAGCCTCGGTGTCACCCTGGTGGCGTCGGCCTACCCGATGGTGAGCCTGTTGGTGCTGCTGGGCATCACCACCGTGATGCTTCGCGGCCCGCTCGATCCCAACCGCCGCGCGCTCAACCTGATCCTCAGCGGTCTGCTGCTCAGCGTGGTGGCCGACCTCACGTTCGATCTGGTGCAGCTCGAGGTAGGCGGCCGCACTGCGAGCCTGATCGACGGAGTCTACCTGCTGTTCTATCTGCTGCTGGTGGCGGGCGGCGAGCTCTACCTCCGCTTCCCGCTGCCGTACGTGGCGTCAGCGGGCGAGTTCCGGCCCCGGGTGCAGCCGCTCAGCCCCCTGCCCTATTTCGCGGTAGGCACGACCTACACCCTGCTGCTCTACACGGCGCTCCGCGACTGGATCGACCCGCTGAGCGGCGTCGCGGTGGGCGCCGCGTTCGTCACCGGTTTCGTGCTGATCCGCCAGCTGCTCGCGGTACGGGAGAACGTGCGGCTCCTGGCCGAAACCGCGCTGCGGCAGAATGAGGCCCGATTCCGGGCGCTGGTCCAGCACTCCTCCGACGTCATCATCGTGGTCCGGCCCGACGGGAGCATCCGATTCGTGAGTCCATCCGCGCGCCGGGTGCTTCGCTACGAGCCCAGCGCCGTCGAGGGCCGTTG
>DASSUE010000221.1:0-11228 GCA_035707305.1 Gemmatimonadales bacterium | reverse complement strand
ACGCGAGCTCTCGGCGGACTGGAACATCCATCGCGCCGCTCGCTGGATCCTCGCCCACGGTCCCAAGCGCGTGGTGATCAAGCAGGGCGAGCACGGGGCCATGTTGATGGCGGGCGGCCGGACCTTCTACGCGCCCGCGTTCCCGCTCGAGGAGGTGTTCGATCCCACCGGCGCCGGCGATTCGTTCGCCGGCGGGTTCATGGGCTACGTGGCTCGCACCCGCGATGCGGGTGACGAGAACCTGCGGCGGGCGATGGTCTATGGCGCCGCGATGGGGTCGTACGCGGTGGCCCATTTCGGGATCCGGGGGTTCGACAACGTGACCCTCGCCCATGTCGAGGACCGGGTACGGGCCTTTCACGATCTCACCCACGTGCGTCTGGCGGAGCCGGTGGCATGACCGTCGGGGAGCGAGCACCCGGCCCGAGCGGCGCGGCGGGTTATGCCGCCGCGGGAGTAGACCTCGCCGCGGCCGATGACGCCAAGGAGCGAATCGGCCGACTGGTCGCGGGGACGAGGACACCACTGTCGGCGGGGAGGGTCGGCGGGTTCGGCGGCATGGTGCGGCTTCCGGCCGACGTCCGCAACCCGCTGCTCGTGCTCAGCACCGACGGAGTGGGCACCAAAGTGCTGGTCGCCATCGCTGCAGGCCGGCTCGACACGCTGGGGGAAGACCTGGTCAACCACAGCGTCAACGACATCCTGGTTCACGGAGCGCGGCCGCTGGCGTTCATGGACTACGTAGCTGGAACCGGACTGGCGCCGACGGCCCTTGCAGCGATCGTCGGGGGCGTCGCGCGCGCGTGCCGGGCGCACGGGATGGCACTGGCGGGGGGTGAGACGGCCCATATGCCCGGGCTCTATCAGCCGGGTCACTTCGACCTCGCCGGTACCATCGTCGGCGTGGTTGAGGAAGACGACGCGATTCACGGCGACCGGGCCGTTCCCGGCGACGTTCTGCTGGCGTACGCGTCGACGGGACTCCACACCAACGGCTACTCGCTGGCCCGTCGAATCGTGTTCGAGCGCATGGGACTCGGCGTGCATGACGCGCTCGGCGATCTGGGGACCGTGGCCGACGTGCTGCTCGCCGTGCATCGCAGCTACGCCGCGAGCGTCACGCCGGTCCTGTCCCGGGTGCATGCGCTGGCGCACATCACCGGTGGTGGCATCGCCGGCAACCTGGTCCGGGTGCTCCCCGAGCAATGCGAGGCAGTGATCGATACCGACAGCTGGAGCCGGCCGGCACTGTTTCGACTCCTGCAGGAGGCGGGCGGCGTCGCCGAAGCGGAGATGCGGGATGTCTTCAACCTCGGCGTTGGCCTGATCGCGGTCCTGCCCGCGGATGCGGTCGAGGCTGCGCGGGCCGCGGCTCACGCTGCCGGCGTCGAGACCTGGGTGGCTGGCGGGGTGCAGCGCGGCCAACGTGGCGTGCGGTTTACCCACTGATGCGGTCCTCACTGACCTGCTGTGCGGCGCTGCTCGTTGCGCCGGCGGTCACCGCTCGCGGCCCCCTGCAGGCCCAGAATCCGGAGTGCGCGCTGTACGCCGCGGTCCTTCAGGCCAGTCGGGTGTGCAACGCGGCCGTGGACGCGGCGCGGGCCTTTCACCCCATCGTCGGGATGCTCACCAGTGGGGGAAATCCGGTGCTTGGACGCGGGGGTTCACTGGGCGGTCCCGCACGCTTCGCGCTCACTGCGCGGGTGAACGGCACCAATGTCGTGCTTCCCGACCTGTCATATGACGGCTCGACCGGGGTCGTGGCGAAAGACGACGAACTCTTCTTCCCCTCGCCATTGATCGAGGGGGCCGCCGGCCTGATAGCCGGCGGTCCGTTGGGACTCGATCTGTTGCTCTCGGCGCAACTTCTTCCGACCAGCGTGGCGGACGGCCTGACCGTGGACCCCGACGCAACCAGCATCGGAAGCGTCGCGCTTGGCTTCGGGTTCGGCGTGCGAGCCACTCTGTTCGAAAGTGGCGCTTTCCCTGGTGTGTCGGTGAGTGGAATGCGGCGGAGTATCCCACGGGTCCAATACGGCTCGCTCGGTGCTGGCGACGACTATTCCTTCGCGGCGGCGGTGAGCGCGTGGAATCTCCGCGCGGTCATCGGCCAGCGCATGTCAATGCTTGCAGTCGCGGCGGGAGTCGGCCACGACTGGTATGAGGGCGACGCGAGCGCCCGTTTTCGGGAACCCCTGGGCGGCGCCACGGGCGTCGTGAACGTCGACCTCTCCACCAGCCGGACCGTCGCTTTTGCCAACTTGGGACTCGATCTCGGCACTGTCAGAATCGTGGGGGAAGCCGGTCATCAGTTCGGGAAGGATCAAGGCATCACCACGGTGTTCCAGGATTTCGACCCGGCCAGCGGGCGCTTCTTCGCGGCCGCCGGCTTGCAGCTCGGGCTCTAACCGTTGGACGAACGGGCCGCGATGGTGCGCGCCCTCGACCTCGCGTGGCGAGGCTGGGGCCGCGTCTGGCCGAATCCGCTGGTCGGCGCCGTCGTACTCCGGGACGGAGCCGTCGTGGGCGAGGGATGGCATGCTGAGTACGGAGGACCTCACGCCGAGCCTGCCGCGCTCGCGGCCGCTGGCGCGGGAGCCCGAGGGTCCACCGTCGCCGTGACGCTGGAGCCGTGCGTGCACTACGGGAAAACCCCGCCCTGCACCCAGGCACTCCTCGAGGCGGGTGTGCGCCGGGTGGTCATCGCCCTCGCGGATCCCAACCCGGCGGCCGCCGGCGGGACCCAACAGCTCCGTGCGGCGGGCGTGGATGTCTCTCTCGGACTGCTGGCCGATGAGGCGGCGGCCCAAAACGCGGCGTTCCTGCAGGCGATTCGGGATCCCTCGCGGCCGTTCGTGGCGCTCAAGCTGGCGACCAGCATCGACTTCAAGATCGCCGACGCCCAGCGACGTTCCCGATGGGTCTCGGGCGAAGCGGCGCGTGAGTTCGTCCACTGGCTGCGGGCAGGATTCGACGCGATCGCGGTCGGGCTGGGAACCGCGCGCGCCGACGACCCCGTGCTCACGGCGCGAGGCGAGCCTCCGCCGCGGCTTCCGCTGCGTCGTATCATCTTCGACCGCAATCTGGAGCTGCCCCTGTCGTTGCGGGTCGTGACGGATAACCCGGGTGCCACTACGGTCATCGCCGGGCCCGCCGCCTCGGACACGCAAGTCCGGGCGCTCACCGACCGTGGCGTGAGCGTGCTGCGCGCCGCGGACGCGAGTGCTGCACTGGGCAAGCTGCGAGCGGATGGAGTGGGCGCACTGCTGGTGGAAGGCGGCGGGGGCCTGGCCGGCGCGCTGTTGAGCGCGGGCCTGGTGGACCGGTTCTACTGGATCCAGTCACCGCTTTGGCTCGGCGATACCGGTGTGCCCGCGGTGCGAGGCATCCGATCCGACGCCCTCGCCGACGCCGAGCGGTGGCGACCGGTCGAGCGGCGGACGCTCGGGGCCGACACCCTGCTGATTCTGGACCGGCGCTGATGTTTACCGGTCTGGTCGATGCCGTGGGCCGAGTCCGCGCCGTCCATGGGAGCGAACGTGGCCTCGAGCTCGACATCGAGGCTCCCTACCCGGATCTGACTCTGGGCGAAAGCGTGGCGGTCGACGGCGCCTGTCTCACGGTGGAGCGGACGAAGGCCGGGTGGTTTGGGGTACACGTGATCCGGACCTCGCTCGACCGCACCGCCTTCGGCGGCTACCAGGCAGGCCGAAAGGTTAACCTCGAGCGCGCGCTTCGCCTCGGCGACCGGTTGGGGGGCCACCTGGTTCAGGGACATGTGGACGCGGTGGGGGTGGTGCGAGAGGTGGCCGATCGCGACGACGCACGGCTCATGGATATCGAGGTTCCGGAACCGCTTGCGGAACTGGCCTTGCCGCTGGGATCCATCACCGTGGACGGGGTCAGTCTTACGGTGAACGCGCGGCCGTCGCTTCTCGCGGTCCAGGTCTCACTGATTCCGTTTACCTTACGACATACCACTTTGGGCGAGCGTCGGCCCGGCGACCGGGTACATCTGGAAGCTGACACGGTCGGCAAATGGGTGCGGCACTTCATGAGTGAGAAGTGACCAGCGGAGCGATATGGTATTCGGGACCATTGATCAAGCAGTCGACGACCTAAAGAACGGCAAGCTGGTGATCGTTGCCGACGACGAGGATCGCGAGAACGAGGGCGACCTCGTGTGCGCGGCCGAACTGGTCACGCCCGAAACCATCAACTTCATGACCCTGCACGGGCGGGGGTTGATCTGTCTCGCGCTCACGGGCGAGCGGTGCGACCAGCTGGGTCTCCCGCAGATGTCCGACCGAAATACCGAAGAGCAATCCACCGCCTTTACGGTCAG
Organism: Gemmatimonadales bacterium; assembly: GCA_035707305.1. GTDB lineage: Bacteria > Gemmatimonadota > Gemmatimonadetes > Gemmatimonadales > GWC2-71-9 > DASQPE01. The sequence goes on along the minus strand of DASSUE010000221.1, from coordinate 6,883 downwards.
CATCGATGCCGAACGACGGTTCGGTGTGACCACGGGGATCTCCGCAAGCGATCGCGCCACCACCATCCACGTGGCCATCAACCCCGCCACGGTGCCCGCGGATCTCCGACGTCCCGGCCACATTTTCCCGCTGCGGGCTCGCCCGGGCGGCGTGTTGCAGCGAGTCGGCCAGACCGAGGCAAGCGTGGACCTCGCACGGCTGGCCGGACTGGTACCCGCGGGCGTGATCTGCGAGATCCTCAATGCCGACGGGTCGATGGCACGCCGCCCCGAGCTCGAGGTCATCGCGCGCCAGCACGGTCTCACGTTCATCACGGTCGCGCAGCTCGTGGCCCACCGGCTCAAGCACGAGCGACTGGTGCATCGAGTGGCCGAGGCCCGGCTCCCAACCAGCTTGGGTGAATTCACCGTCGTCGGCTATCGCAACGACGTCGATCGGGCGGAGCACGTTGCCCTGGTGATGGGAGAGGTCTACGGGCGGCCCGACATCCTCGTTCGCATGCATTCCAAGTGCCTGACCGGCGACGTTTTCGGGTCGCAGCGCTGCGATTGCGGTTTTCAGCTCCAGCGAGCCATGGAGCTGATCGCGGCTGAAGGGCGGGGGGTCATCGTCTACCTCGACCAGGAAGGGCGGGGCATCGGCCTGCTCAACAAGGTGCGCGCCTATGCGCTCCAGGACTCCGGCGCCGACACGGTGCAGGCCAACCAGCATTTGGGGTTCGCGCCGGACCTGCGCAATTACGGCATCGGAGCGCAGATTTTGCGCGACCTCGGCCTTTCCTCGATCCGGGTGATGACCAACAATCCCCGCAAGCTCGTGGGCCTCGAGGGCTACGGCCTCGAGATTGCGGAACGGGTCCCTCTCGTTGCGAGCCCCACTCAGAACAACGCCGGGTATCTCGCGGCCAAGAAGGACAAGCTGGGCCATCTGCTCACCTATTGATTCGTGTCCGAGCTCTCCGGCCGCCTGCGTCCCGTGGGCAGGGTCGCGATCATCGTCAGTCGCTACAATGAGGCCATCACCTGTCGGTTGCTCGACGGCGCGCTCGCATGCTGCGGCGAGGCGGGCCTCAGCTCCGATTCGATCGACGTAGTTTGGGTGCCTGGCGCCTATGAGTTACCCGTCGCCGCGGCCGCGGCCGCGGCGACCGGCGGTTACGCCTGCCTGGTCGCGCTGGGCGCGGTGATTCGGGGCGAGACTCCTCACTTCGAATACGTCGCCGGCGAGGCGACTCGCGGCCTGGGCGCGGTGGCCGTGGCGCATCGCGTCCCGGTCGGCTTCGGCCTCCTCACAACCGACACTCTCGAGCAGGCATCGGCGCGGGCCGGCGGCTCGGCCGGGAACAAGGGCCACGAAGCCGCGGCCGCGGCTATCCAGGCCGCCGACGCGATCGCCCAGCTCAGGGCCCGGCATGCTCAGAACTGAGACCCGGAGCCGCGCTCGTGCGCTCCAACTGCTCTATGCCTGGGAGGTGCAGGGGAGGCCCGCGCTCGACGAGGTCGCGTTCGGGGTTGCGCGGCTGATCGGAGCGCGTCCCAAGGTCTTCGCCGGTGCCGAGCAGCGCGCCGCCGGCGTGGTGGGCGCGCTGGCGTCGCTGGATCACCTGGTGGGGGATGCTGCGATGCATTGGCGGCTGGAGCGGATTGGTCTGATCGAGCGAAACATCCTGCGGCTGGGCATTCTGGAGCTGCAGGAAGGTGCGGTGCCGCCCAAGACCGCCATTGACGAGGCGGTGACGCTGGCCCACTGGTTCGGGGGCGCTCGAGCCCCCGCGTTCGTGAACGGTGTGCTCGACGGCATCGCCCGTACGCTCGGACGGCTCTGAGCGCCTGCGTCTCGCGTGGACATTCTCCTGGTAAACTGGCAGGATATCGAAAACCCGTTCGCCGGCGGGGCAGAGCTGCACCTGTTCGAAATCTTCACCCGCCTGGCCGCGCGCAGCCATCAGGTGCGCTTGGTCTGCTCCGGCTGGCCAGGCGCCCAGGCCCGGGCCAACGTGCGCGGTATCGACGTGGCCCGCCATGGCGGGCGCCATACGTTCGCGTTAGTGGGTCGCGCCGCGGTGCGTCGGGCACTGCGCACCCGCCGACCAGACGTGCTGGTGGAGGACCTCAACAAGCTGCCGCTCATGCTCGCCGGTCTCACCGACGTGCCGTTTTGTGCGATGGTCCCCCACCTGTTCGGCACCACCGCGTTCCAGGAAGTGAACTGGCCCATGGCCGCGGCGGTCTGGCTGGCGGAGCGTCCCCTCGCGCGGGTGTACCGGCGGGCCGGGTTTCATGCCATCAGCGAGAGCACCCGCGACGACCTGGTGGCTCGTGGCGTGCCGCCCGAACGGGTGCGGGTGATCCATCCCGGAGTCGATTCGGCGGCGATCACGCCGGGCCCTGCCGGCTCGCGCGCCACCACTCCGGAGTTTGTGTATGTTGGACGATTGAAGCGCTATAAGGGGGTGGACGTAGCGTTGCGGGCTCTGGCGTTGGCTCGCCGAACCCGGCCCGACCTACGGGTGGCGATTGCGGGCACCGGGACCTATCGAGCCCAGTTGGAGGCGATCGCTCGCGACCTCAGCCTGGGTGATGCCGTGCAGTTCCTGGGATTCGTCAGCGAGACCGACAAGATCGAGCTGTTCCGCCGCTCCTGGGCCAACCTCTTTCCGTCGCCGAAGGAAGGGTGGGGAATCACCGTGGTCGAGGCAGGGGCCTGCGGAACCCCTTCGCTCGCATCCGACAGCCCTGGGCTGCGCGACTCGGTGCAGCACGAACGGACCGGGTTTCTGGTGCCTCATGGCGACGCCGGTGCTTTGGCCGATCGCATGCTCCAGCTAGCCGGCGACCTGACGCTGGTAGAGCGACTCGGCGCCGAAGCGCGCCGATTCGCCGAAACCCACAGCTGGGAGAGGACGGCCGATGAAACCGAGCGACACCTGAGTGGCCTGGCTACGACTGGCAGATGACGAATGACCTCGCTGGTCTCGTCACCGCGAACCGATAGAGGAGTCCGAGGCATGCAAACGACGATCACCGCCCGCCATTGCGAGATCCCGGACACGCTCCGCGAACGCGCCCTCGCTGTGACCGCTCGGCTGGCTGCCCTCGCGTCCCGTCCGCTCGAGGCGGCTGTCACGTTCCACGCCGACGGGCTGGAGCAGGTGGTGGAGCTCCGGCTGCACGACTCGCGGGGCGAGCTGTTCGTGGCCACCGGCGCTGCCGGCGACCACCGCACAGCGCTGGATCGGGCGGAGGAGAAGCTGCGCCGCCAGCTCGAGAAAGCGAACGGCCGGCCCCGACGCTCCCGGCCGCGCCAGGTGCCTCCGGGCTGATGCTGCGCCTGCGCGATTTCCTGACCCGGCGGGGCGACCCGCTTCAGCTCGAGGCGCTGACCGGAGAGCTCGGCCTCGATCGCCAGCTCCCCGACGCCGAGGTGGCGAGCCCCGGACTCGCGCTCGCGGGCTACACCGGCCGATTCGCACCCGGCAGGCTCCACGTACTCGGCGAGACCGAGATCACGTTTCTCCGTTCGATGGAGCCGGCGGAGCGGCGGCGGCGACTGGAGATATTCTTCGGGTTCGATCTGCCCTGCATCTTCGTAACCAAGGGCCAGCAGGTCCCGCAGGAGCTGCTCGACCTCGCGCAGGAGCGGAGCGTGCCGGTGCTCCGCAGCAAGCTCAAGACCGCCGAGTTCTATCGGCGGGTCAAGCCCATCGTCGAGGATGCCTTCGCGCCGCGCACGACGCTCCACGGGTCGCTCGCCGACGTCTACGGCGTCGGTCTCCTGTTCGTCGGCCGCTCCGGCATCGGCAAGAGCGAGTGCGTCCTCGATCTGGTGGAACGCGGTCACCGCCTGGTGGCCGATGACGTGGTCCAGGTCACGCGGCGGGGACATGACGTGCTCATCGGAAAGGGGCACGAGCTGGCCGCGCACCACATGGAGATCCGCGGGATAGGCCTGATCGACATTCCCGCGTTGTTCGGCATCCGGGCGGTACGGCAGCAGAAGCGAATCGAAGTGATCGTGCAGTTGGAAGACTGGGAAACGGCGCGCGACGCCGACCGTACCGGGCTGGCGCGGCTGGAAACCCTGATCCTCGATGTGGCGATACCGAAGGTGATCGTGCCCCTCAACCCGGGCAAGAACATTACCGTCGTCTCCGAAGTCGTCGCCATGAACCACCTGCTCCGGTACTCCGGGATCGATACGGCCGCCGCGTTCAACGAGCGGCTCATCCGGCGGATGAAGGAAAAGAGCGGGATTCGCGAATACCTGCAGGACGACTATGAGTGACGGCCTTCGCGGTGTCGTCGTCTGCCACGGGCGGCTGGCGGCCGCGCTGGTGGACGCCGCCGAGGGCATCACCGGAGTGAAAGGTGCGCTGGTCGCGGTTTCGAACGCCGACTGCGACCGCGGCGCACTGGAAACCCGGATTCTCGAAGCGATTGCCGATCAGCCGGCGGTCGTATTCGTGGACATGGCGAGCGGTTCGTGCCTGATCGCTACCCTCGCGCGCCTGCGGGATCGGTCGTTCGTCAGGGCGGTCACCGGGGTGAACCTCGCGATGCTGGTCGACTTCGTCTTTCACCGCGATCAGGCGCCCGAGGCGGCCGCGGAGCGGGCGGTCACGACCGCCTGCCGCGCGATCAAGATTCCCTGATGCCGATCGTGCTTTCCCGCATCGACGATCGTCTGATTCACGGGCAGGTGGTGCTCGGCTGGGGCCAACCGCTCGGCGTTCAGCGCATCGTGTTGGTCAACGATGACGTTGCCGCCAGCCCCTGGGAGCAGGACCTGTACCGCATGGCGGTGCCGTCGGAGATCGAGCTGCAATTCGCCACGATCACGGCCGCTGCGGCCCAATTGCCCGCCTGGAGCGCGGGCAAAGAACGGACCCTCGTTCTCACCGGCGACATCGCGACCATGGTGGCGCTGCACGCGGCCGACGGTCAGGCGCTGCACGACGTCAACCTCGGCGGCATCCACCACCGGCCCGGGCGGCGTCAGCGGCTGCCCTACGTCTACTTGAGCGACGAGGAGCGGTCGGCCCTGGCCGCGCTGGAAGCGCGGGGGGCCCGCGTGTCCGCTCAGGATGTGCCGACCGCCGCGGCGATCGCACTGCGGGACATTCCCTGATGTCGCTCACCGTCACCGCGCTGGTCGCGCTCCTCCTTTGGGGCACGTTGGTCGGACTCGATCTGGTGAGCGTCGCGCAAACCATGATCTCCCGTCCGCTGGTCGCGGGCGGAGTGGCGGGGCTGCTGCTCGGTGACGTCGCGGCCGGCCTCCGGGTGGGGGCGCTGATCGAGCTGTTCGCGCTCGACGTCCTGCCGGTCGGCGCCGCTCGCTATCCTGACTACGGGCCGCCCACCGTGGGCGCGACCGCCTTGGCGGCGGGTGGACCGTGGGAACTCACCCTCGGTCTCGCCGGGACCGTCGCTCTTGTCGGCGCGGTGCTGGGCGGCTCGAGTCTACAGCTGGTCCGCCGCAGCAACGCAACCGCGATTCAGGAGGCTACCGCGGCCCTCGCCGCCGGCGAGAGCCGCGCCATTCGCCGCCTGCAATATGGTGGCATCGCGCGCGATGCGATGCGGAGTGCGCTGCTCACCGCCGTCGTGATCGCCGGTGCCACCGGCGCCGCCCTCGCGCCGATCGATCGCGCAACCGCCGCGGCTCTCACCGTGGTCGTCGTCGGTATCGGGCTCGCCGCCGCTCTGGGCGGCGCCGTGCGGAGCGCGGGCCGAGGACAGCGACGCACCTGGCTGTTCGGCGGCCTGGCGGCGGGTGCCCTCACCGCCATGGTGGTGTGGCGATGAGAGGTCGGCTGCGCGCGCTGTTGAGGCTGTTCGCCGTCCAGGGCACCTGGAACTACGAGCGCATGCTCGGCGTCGGCATGGGATACGCGGCGGAGCCGCTGCTGGACGATTTGAAGCGCGCCGATCCACAACGCCACACCGACGCGGTGGTGCGGTCGGCCGAATTCTTCAACTGCAACCCGAACCTGGCCGGCCTGGCGCTCGGTGCCGAGGTGCGAGCTGAATACGATGGAGCCCCCAGCGCTCAAATCGCGCGGCTGCGCACGGCGCTGTGCAGCCCGCTGGGGGCACTGGGCGACCAGCTGTTCTGGGCCGGGCTGGTGCCAGCGCTGGTCGGACTGGCGCTCGCCGCCGTCGCGATCGGTGCCCGCCTGTGGGCGGTGTTGGGCTTTCTGGTCGCGTACAACGCGGTGCGGCTCTACACCGCACACTGGTCGCTCCGTACCGGGCTGAGTGCCGGGATGGAGGTCGGTGCCGCCATCAGCCGTTCCTGGGTGCCCAAGGCCGCGGCCGGAATCGGTCCAGCGGCCGGCTTCGGCGTGGGATTCAGCGTGCCGCTGGTGGCTGTCTGGTTCCTTCGCCCGTTCCCCGCCACCGCCGCGCTAGGCGCGCTGGGACTCACGGCGCTCGGACTCGGTGCGGCATACGTCGGCGGCGCGCGCTACGGCGCGCTTCGCTACGCCCTCGCCGCCGTGCTCGTCACCCTGCTCGTACGCATGGTGCTGCGATGACGGCGCCCGGCGTGGAGCGCGATGCCACGATTGTGAACCCACTGGGGCTGCACGCCCGTCCCGCCGCCCAGCTGGTGCGGCTGGCGAACAGCTTCGCCTCGGACATTCTGCTGTCGAAGGACGGATTGGACGTGAACGGCAAGAGCATCATGGGAGTGATGATGCTGGCGGCGGAGTGCGGGAGCGCCATCCGCATTCGCGCCACGGGGACCGACGCCGAGCAGGCCGTCGACGCCCTCGCGCAACTCATCGCCACTGGATTCGGGGAGTCCTGAAGTGTCCACCGTGATCCGCGGCATCGGAGTTTCGCCTGGGGTGGCGTGCGCACCCGCCCTCGTCGTGCG
>DASSUE010000220.1:0-2118 GCA_035707305.1 Gemmatimonadales bacterium | reverse complement strand
CGCGGCCGCACCGTGATGCGAATCCCCTCGGTGAGGCGATAGTAGAACCGGCCGGGCTGAGGCGCGCGATGCACGACGCCACCTAGAGTCGACGTCCAGCCCACACCAGCCGCTGGGCGACGCCGATCAGCACCAGCGCCGCCATGACCAGGAAGAGCGGCACCATGTGGTCCGGAAACAGGAGGAACACGGTGTAGAACACGATCGTCTCGGTGCCGGCGATCAGACCGGGCGGCATGAGCAGGCTGGTCAACTGGCCGGTCGCCCCCCGCCGCTCCAGGACCGCGGACAGATAAAGCCACGACACCGCGTTGAGGTAGAATGACGCCAGCAGCACGGCCAGGGCACGCCAGGCCTCCGGAGAGGGAGCACCAGCCACGAGACCGATGGGAACGAGAGCATACACTGTGAAGTCGCAGAGGATGTCCACGTAGCCGCCGAGGTCCGACGTGCGGCCGTGGACCCGCGCGACCGCTCCGTCGAGCCCGTCGAGCACTCGGTTGAGCAGCCACCCGCTCACAGCCCACTCGTAGCGCCGCTCGGCGGCGAGCCAGGCGGCGGCCAGGCCGGCAGTCAACGCCAGGAGGGAAACCGCGGTGGGCGGGCAACCGGGACCCAGCATTCGGGCCACTGGATGCAGCAGCCGGTCCTTGAAGGCCCGAAGTACCTCGTCGAACATGGCCGGCTGCCGCTCAGCGGCCTGCCCGGCGCAGATATCGCTCCGCAAGCTGCTCGAGACGTTCATTCCCGTGTGCGCGCGCCTCGGCGAGGATCGCCGATACTTCGCGGATCAACGCCGGGTCGCCGAAAACGTATCCGGTGGCGGCTTCCGCGCTGGCTGAATCACCCTCGTTGGCGCCTTGCAAGAGGGCACGAGCCGCGGCGGCAAGATAGGCCGGATCGTCGAGAGCGGGCAGCGCGTATCGGCGAGCGGGTTCGCCGCCGGCATCCTCGTTGATGAAGGCTCGAGACATCCGTCGTTACTTCGCGAGACTCTTCTCTTCGGCCATGAGAACCGCATAGGGCACCGCATCGGGCCAGAGGTGCAGCCCGACCCGATCGCCATCCATCCACACAACGCGGGCGCGAACGGCGAAAGACGGGGAAGCGCGGAGGCGGACGGTTCCCTCGAGCCGAGCACCCAACTCCGGCCGCTGGCTGCCCGGCGTGAGGCTGAACAGGAGTCCTTCGGCGGAGAGGTCGAGCACCTCATGCTCGCCGCCCGCCATGGCGAGCACAGGGCGGCGACCGGGAGGGTAATGAATGCGGACGTGCGACCGCGTATTCTCGTTGCTCATCCCGGTTTCGTCAGCTTTGGAGTCCACTGCGCAGCGCCTCCTCGAGTCCGCCGGTACGCCCCGCCCTCGCGCCGGCCCGGCCGATACCGGACAGCCGCCGCGCGGCCTCCTGTAGAACGTCGTCGGTCTTACAGAATACGAACCGGACCTGCGACCGACCATTCTCAGGCTGATGGTAGAAGCTCGAGCCCGGCACCGGTGTCACGCCCACCTCGCGTGAGAGCCAGGCGGCGAACTCGGTGTCCGATAGATCGCTCAGCTCCGAGAAATCGGCCAGCACGTAGTAGGCTCCCTCCGGCGGTGAGCACCGGAAACCGGCTGAGACCAGCGCGGGGACGAGGATATCGCGCCGGGCGCGATACGCGAGGGCGAGATCGACATAGAACTGCGCGTCGAACCGGTCGACCGCGACGGCCACCGCCTCCTGGAGGGGGGCGGGCGCACCCACGGTGAGAAAGTCGTGGACCTTCCGAATGGCGTCGGTGAGATGCTCCGGGGCCAACGCCCAGCCGACCCGCCAGCCGGTGACACCGAACGTCTTTGACGCGCCACTGATGGTCACGGTGCGTTCCCGCATCCCGTCGAGCGTCGCCAGCGGCGTATGCAAGCCGTCGAACACCATGTGCTCGTAGATCTCGTCGGTGATCGCGAGACAGTCGTACCGCACGCATAGGTCGCGGATCGCCGAGAGCTCCTCGGCGCGGAGCACCCGGCCGGATGGATTGCTCGGCGTGTTCACGATGATCGCACGGGTGCGTGGTCCGAACGCCGCCGCCAACCGGTCGAGATCGAGTGCACGGCCTGGCTCCAGAGGCACGAA
>DASSUE010000219.1:0-4642 GCA_035707305.1 Gemmatimonadales bacterium | reverse complement strand
TACAGCTTGAGGCCGCTCGCGCCCGCCTCCTTCGCCTGGCGGACGATGTCGTCGGCGTCCTGGCGGAACCGGTACAGGAGTGGGTTCCACCCGCGGAGCTGCATCACCTGCGCCGGCGGCATGCGATAACCCATGCTGCCGTCGTTCATGGGGACGGTTTCCCGGCCATAGAAGAACCTGAACCCGCCCACCAGCTGCATCGCGTAGACGCGAGGCGCGGCGGCTTGCGTCCGGGTGCGTGCGAGCAGCTCGGCGGGATGGGTGCCCATGTCGCGCACCGCGGTGATGCCCTGCGCGAGCATGTCCTTCAGGTCGTCGCCGAGTTCGGTCCCCGCGCTTCCCTTCTGAAGGAAGAGCAAGTGGACGTGGGTATCGATGAGGCCGGGGATCAGCCAGCCACCCGCGGCGTCGAGGACGCGGGCACCGCCGGGTATGGGGCACTCGCCGAGCCCGCCGGCGCAGAGGATTCGCTCTCCGCGAACCAGCGTGACGGCGTTTGGGACGGCGGGGCGGCCGGAACCGTCCCACAGTACGGCATCGGTGATGGCGATGACGGGATCACGCGGTGCGACGGGGGCGGAGCGAGGCGCGCCAGTTGCACACGCACCGAGGAGGAGCGTTGCCCAGACCGCGTTGGCAGACGCGCTGTGTCCCATATCCTTTATCCGTCCTTCACCCCTCTTCACCCGCACAAGATGCCACATGCCGACCTCGTCGGTCGGTGACTCACACGGGCGGGGCGGTCGTGACCCGGCGCACCCGAAGCGCGACCGTCGCCGTGCAACCCGCACGGCCGAGATGTATTTTGCTGAACGATTCCGGTTGACCTCGGGTTCCTCTTGAGGATTATGCAAGGACTATACGCAGCCGGCCAAGCGAACCTCAAGCGGCGCTCCAACCACGGTTTACCGCGTTGATTCTCAGCCCACTCGTGCGCCCTCGCCGCCGCCGCCGCACCGATGCGCTGCGAACGCTGGTGCGCGAGACCGAGCTCACGCCCGGCGACCTCATCGCGCCCATCTTCGTCGTCCACGGCACCGGCGTGCGCCACGAGGTCGGCTCGATGCCGGACGTATTCCAGCTCTCCACCGACGACATGTTGGATCGCGAAGTCGACGCGATCGCGAGCCTAGGGATACCGGCCGTCCTGCTGTTCGGGCTCCCGGCGGCGAAGGACGAAATAGGAAGCGAGAACTTCTCATCCGACGGGATCGTCCAGCAGGCGCTCCGGCGGATCCGGGCCCGCCACCCCGGCCTGCTGCTCATCACCGACGTGTGTTGCTGCGAGTACACCAGCCACGGGCACTGTGGCATCGTGCGTGACGGCCAGGTGGACAACGATGCGACGCTCGAGGTGCTCGCCCGCGTGGCCAAGAGCCACGCCGAAGCGGGCGCGGATGTGCTGGCGCCGAGCGGGATGATGGACGGAATGGTGCGCGCCATACGGGTCTCGCTCGACGGGGCCGGCTTCACCGACCGCGCCATCCTGAGCTACGCGGTGAAGTACGCCAGCGCGTTCTACGGGCCGTTCCGCGATGCGGCGGAAAGCGCTCCCGCGTTCGGCGACCGGCGGCAATATCAGATGGATCCCGCGAACGTACGCGAGGGCGTGCTCGAGGCGGCGCTCGACGAGGCCGAGGGTGCGGATCTGCTGATGGTGAAGCCGGCCCTGGCCTATCTCGACGTCGTGCGCGCGGTGCGAGAGCGAACCGCGCTTCCGCTGGTGGCGTACAACGTGAGCGGCGAGTACGCGATGATCAAGGCGGCCGCGCGGGCAGGGTGGCTGGACGAGCGCGGCGTGGTGCTCGAAGCGCTCACCGGGATGCGGCGCGCCGGGGCCGACGCCATCATCACCTATCATGCCAAGGATGTGGCGGCGTGGCTGTCCGAGTGACCTCGCGCTCCGAGGCGCTGTTCGAGCGGTCGCGGGAGCTCATGCCGGGCGGTGTGAACAGCCCGGTTCGCGCCTTTCGCAGCGTGGGCGGCACCCCTCCCTTCATCGCGAAAGGCGAAGGCGCGTGGCTCGAAGACGTGGACGGCCGCCGCTACGTCGATCTGGTGCTGTCGTGGGGGCCGCTCATTCTCGGTCACGCCCATCCGGCGGTTGTCGCCGCGGTGCGCGAGGCGGCGGGGCGGGGCACGACCTACGGCGCGCCGACCGAGCTGGAGCTGGCGCTCGCCGAACGGGTCGTCGCGACATTCCCCTCGGTCGAGATGGTGCGCTTCGTGAGCTCGGGAACCGAAGCCGTGATGAGCGCCGTGCGGCTCGCACGAGCCGCGACCGGCCGAAACGCCGTGATCAAGTTCGAAGGCTGCTATCACGGGCACGCCGACTCGCTGTTGGCGGCCGCGGGCTCGGGCGTCGCGACGCTCGGCCTTCCCGATTCACCGGGCGTGACCGCCGCGACCGCCGCCGACACGCTCACCGCTCCCTTCAACGATCTCGACGCGGTGGATCGTCTGTTCGCGGCACGCGCCGGCGAGATCGCAGCCGTGCTGGTCGAGCCGGTGGCCGGCAACATGGGTGTCGTGCCCCCAGCGCCGGGATTTCTCGCGGGCTTGCGCGCGATCACCCACCGGCACGGTGCACTGCTGGTATTCGATGAGGTGATGAGCGGCTGGCGGGTCCACCCACGGGGAGCCGAGGTGCGCTTCGCCGTTACACCCGATCTCACCTGCCTCGGCAAGGTGGTCGGCGGCGGACTGCCGGCCGCCGCCTACGGCGGCCGCCGCGATCTGATGGAGCTGGTCGCGCCGGCCGGCCCGGTGTACCAGGCCGGAACCCTGTCTGGCAACCCCCTCGCCATGGCGGCGGGCTCGGCGACGCTCGACGTGCTGGCGGACCCGGCGGTATGGGCCAGTGCCGAGCGCTGGGCCGGCCAGGCGGCGACCGCGATCCAGGACGCCGCGCGGCGGGCGGGTGTGCCGGTCACGGTGCAGCGGGTGGGAACCATGCTCACGCCGTTCTTCACCGCCCGGCCGGTGCGCAACTATGCCGATGCCAAGGCAACAGATCGCGCGGGATATAATCGGTTCTTCCACGGCATGCTGGAGCACGGCGTGTATCTCCCGCCGTCGGCGTTCGAGGCCGCGTTCACGTCCTCGGCTCATGGCGATGACGAGATGACCGCGTTCGCCGCCGCGCTCGCCGCCGCGTTCGCCGCCGCGTCGGCATCCTGACTCCATGAACTGACCGTGGCGTCCGTCGGCGTGGTGGGCGCCGGGGCGGCCGGCCTTGCGGCCGCGTACCGGCTGATGCGGCTGGGCCATGACGTGGCGGTGTACGAGGCGGCCCACCGGGTGGGGGGCGCGGTGCGCACCGAGCGTCGGGATGGCTTCCTGGCCGAGCACGGCCCCAACTCCATGCAGGCGCCGAGCGGCGCGGTCGCGCAGCTGTTCCGGGACTGCGGGCTGGACCAGCGGCGAATCGACGCCGATCCTGCGGCGCGCAAGCGCTACGTGGTCCGCGGTGGCGAGCTGCGGCCGCTCCCACTCTCTCCTTCCGCTCTTCTGACGTCATCGCTCCTCTCGGCGCGAGCCAAGCTCGCGTTGGCGGCCGAGCCGTTCGCGCCGCGTGCCCCGGCCGGCGACGAGTCGATCGCGGCCTTCGTGCGGCGGCGGCTGGGTCGGGAGTTTCTGGACTACATGGCCGATCCGTTCGTGACTGGCATCTACGCCGGGGATCCCGAGGCGCTCTCGATGCGCCACGCCCTCCCCCGGATCTACGCGCTGGAGCAGACCTACGGCTCGGTCCTGCGCGCCGCGTTCAAGCGCGCACGGAAGGGAGAACGGCCGCCGACGCTCATCTCGTTTGGGGACGGCCTGGAGGAGTTGCCCAACCATCTGACGCGAGCGCTCGGAGACCGGGTTCGGCTCGCGCGGCGGGTCGATGTGGTGCGTCGGGACGAGCAGATGTGGGCCGTGGAGACGTCCAGCTCGTCCGGGCGGCACGATGCCGTCGTTCTGGCCGCGCCCGCCCACGCGCTCGCCCGCCTGCGGCTGGAAGGCCGGCACGGCGAACGCATCGCCGAGCTGACGGCGATTCCCCATCCCGCCGTTGCGACCCTGATCCTCGGATTCCGCCGAGCAGACGTGGCGCATCCGCTGGATGGCTTCGGCATGCTCATCCCGGCTGCGGAGCGGCGTCGCATCCTCGGCGTCATCTTTTCCTCGACCGTGTTCCCGGGTCGGGCACCGGACGATCACGTGACCCTGTCGGTGTTCATGGGTGGCGCCCGCCAGCCCGACGTAGCCGGTCTCGACGCGGGGCAGCTTCAGGAGGTCGCGCTCGCCGAGCTCGGTAAGCTGCTCGGGGTACACGGCTCTCCCGTGTTCCTCGCTGAGGCACGCTGGCCCCAGGCCATTCCCCAGTATGTGCTCGGGTACGACCGGTTCCTGGCCGCGCTCGACACCATCGAGGCCGCGAATCCGGGACTTCGATTCGCCGGGAGCTACCGCGACGGAGTGGCTCTGGGAGACGCGCTGGGCTCGGGGCTCGATGCGGCCGACGCGCTCCACGCCCGACTTCGACGCCACAGCTGACCGGACACTGGAACCGTCGCGCCAACACCTTCGCCGCCGGCGCCAACAGCTCGATCGGCAAAGCCCGGATGGGGGACTGGACGTCCAGGGGTAGGCCGCC
>DASSUE010000218.1:0-14515 GCA_035707305.1 Gemmatimonadales bacterium | reverse complement strand
CATAGTCTTGGCCTGTGCCAGGTACTCCACCGGCGGCTTGGAGCTGAACCCGATGCTCAGGAGCTCGTACGCGTCGGCCAGACCGGCATAGGCTACCCCGTAGCCGGGATCTTTGACGATGGCGAGCTGGAAGTACTCGATTCCCTTCTGCACGTCCGCCTCCGACCACTTGTTGGCGTGGAAGCGGCCCAGCAGGTACAGGTTGTAGGCGTCGGCGTCGGTGGTGGCCTTCTTCTCCACCCGCTTCTTCTCTTCGGGCGAGAGCGCGAGCGACAGTGCCCCGGTGATCTGCTGGGCGACCTCGCTCTGGACCTCGAAGATGTCGGCGAGCTGGCGGTCGAACGTGTCGCCCCACAGGTGCTTCTCGGTCCTGGGATCCACCAGGTGAGCTACGATCCGCACCCGCTGACCGGCTCGGCGCACGCTCCCCTCGAGGACCGCCGCCACGCCCAGCTCCTCGGCGATCTGCGCGATCTTCTTGGTGGTCCTCTTGTACTGCATCGTGGAGGTGCGGGAGATCACCTTGAGCGCGCTGATCTTGGAGAGCTGGGCGATGATGTCGTCGGTGATTCCGTCGCTGAAGTACTCGTTCTCCGGATCTGTACTCATGTTCTCGAACGGGAGCACCGCCACCGACTTGGCCTCGGTCTCCTTCACCATGGCTTGGGCCGCTCCTACCGCGATGGCCACCGTGGCCGAGGTACCCAGCGCCTCGGCGAATTGACCGGCCGAGCTGAAACGGTCGGCCGGCAGCACCGCCATCGCCTTCCGAACCGCGGCATCCACCGCTTCCGGCACCAGCTCTCGATGCGCGCGCACCGAAGGCACGGGCGCGCTCAGACGGTTTGCGATGATGGCCGTCAGGGAGGAGCCCTTGAACGGCGGGTCGCCGACCAGCATCTCGTACAGGACGCAGCCAAGGCTGTAGACGTCGCTGCGGCCATCGAGATTGGGGTCGTTGTCGATCTGCTCGGGGCTCATGTAGGCCGGAGTGCCGACCACATGACCCGCCGACGTCTGGCCGGAACCGAGCGCGCGGGCAATGCCGAAGTCGGCCACGAGTGCGTGACCCGAGTCGATCAGGATGTTGGCCGGCTTGATGTCCCGATGGATGACCTGGGCGCCGTGGGCGTAGCTCAGCGCATCGGCCACCTCCCGCGCGATCTGGAGCGCATCACCGACGGGAAGCTGCCGGTCCCGGGCGAGCCGATGGCGAAGCGTCTCGCCGGTGATGTACGGCATCACGTAATAGACCAGTCCATCCGCCTGGTCGGAGTCATACAACGGCAGGATATGGGGGTGGTGAAGCCGGGCGGCGATCTGGATCTCGCGAAGGAACCGGCCGGGCCCGATCTCGGCGGCGAGGTCGGGCCGGAGGACCTTTACGGCGACCTGCCGCTCGTACTTGAGATCCTGGGCCAGATAGACCCGTGCCATCCCGCCCTGCCCGAGCTCCCGCTCGAGCCGGTAGCGGGATGCCACCGCGGTGCGGAGGCGCTCGGTGAAGTCCGTCATCGGTTTCCGGCGCTCTCAGGCACCAGATCTGCCAATCGGCTCAGGGTTGGTATCAGCCCGCTCCGCACGCGTCGCTCCGGGTGTCAGGTGCCGTCGCCCGCACGCGACGGTCCCGCAGCGGTGCGCCTCCAAAGGAGAACGCCCTGGTGCCGGATACCGATACGTACGCCAAACACTGCCGCATCACGCCATTGGACCAGCGAATCAAGCAAACATACGTCGAAAGCGATCCCTCGCCAGCCCGGGACGCGGCGGCTGGGAACCGGCTTGGGTTCCAGTTCCCAGAGGATGCCGCTTGCCTCCTCCCGATTCCCAGCGGCCGCATACGCGTATGCTAGCATCAGCTTCTTCAAGCTGCGGGATCCGGGGCGCCGGACTTCCTGCTTGATGTCAGCCACCGCCCGCTCATTCGCTCCCTTTGCCGCGTACGCCCACCAGAGCACCAGGCGGGCGCCTAGGAAGTCGGGGTTCATTACCAAGGGCTTCCGCAGCTCCGCGATCGCCTCGTCGTAGCGCCAGGCGAAATAGAGCACCCATCATGCGTCGCCGGACCGTCAGTGATGCCGCTCTTGCCACTTCGCGATATGCTTCCGGGGTTCGCGCGAGGATTCGCCAAAGCCTTCCGGGTCCGCGCCGGCGCGCGGGAGGAGGCATCCACCTGACCGCAGCCATACGCGCGGCCTGTCTGGTCGCGGCGCTCATCACCGCTCCCTCACCACTGCCGGCGCAAGGCGCGGCGGCACCGGTGTACGTCCGGACCGATCTCCTGGTCGCCTCCAAGTACGTATGGCGCGGCGTTACCCGCAGTGAGTATCCCACGCTTCAAGCCCACGGCGCGGTCGCGCTCCGGGGCGGAGCGCTTCGCCTGGCTGGCGGCGCCTTCGCGTCATTGGAACCGTTCGGGGCCGACGCGGACGAGCATACCCTGATCGGCGTGGGCGAGCGCGGGATCGGGGAGGCCGACTATTGGGGCGAGGTCAGTGTGGAGCTGGGCGAGGTCGAGGTGGCCTCGGGACTCCTTCGATACACCTTCCACGGCGACGATGCGTTGGGTGGACGTTCGAGCGTGGTCAACACCACCGAGTTGTTCGCCCGCTTTGATGCCCGGGGAGTGAGCTTCTCCCCCAGCCTGGCGGCCTGGGTCGATCTCGAGGACGTCCGCGGGACCTACGTTGAACTCCGGGCCGCCGCACCATTGCTGGGCTGGCCGTTCCAGCCGCCGGGGTTCGTCACTGTCGACCTGGAGCTCGGGCTCAGCCTCGGCCAGGCGCTGGATCCGGCAGCGGGGCAACGGGCGAACTTCGCGGGCAACGGCCCCACCCACTTGCAGCTGGGTGTCAGCGCGCTCAAACGAGTGGGTCCCTGGATCGACCTGTCCATCGGACTCCGCGGGCAGCTGGGGTTCGATGACTCGGTTCGCGTCGGCGCCGACGGTTACCAGCGCCGGCTCAAGGGTTGGATCACGGTCGGCACGGTGATTCGGCCGATTCCGCGGCGGGAGCACCGATGAGCCGTGCCCTCTGGTGCGCCGCTGTCCTCGGGTCACTCAGCGGCGGGTGCTCTCGGCCCGGTGTCCTGGAGTCGCTCCCGACTCCGGCCAGCCCGACGCCGGCGCCAGCTCACGGGCTGAGAGCGGGTTTGGCCAAGCGCGACATCACCCCCCCGCCTGGCGTGGGGCTCATGGGCAACGGGCCCGAAGGCGCGCGATCCCGGGGCTATCGCCAGCGGCTATATCTCCGGGCGGTGTTGCTCGAGGACGCGCGGGGCGAGCGACTGGCGCTGGTGACTGCCGATCTCACCCACGTCTCGGCGGTACTCCACCGGAAGGCGGCGGAACGGCTGTCGGCACGCTGCGGCCACGCGGGGATCGGCGCCGACCGGCTGTTCATCTCCGCAACCCACACTCACGCCGCACCGGGGCACTTCTACGAGGCGGCCAACTACAACGAGAGTGGCTCCTCGGTCCCGGGATACGACACGCTGATCGTAGCGGTGCTCAGCTCGAAGATCGCCGACGCGGTCTGCGCCGCCGACTCGAGCCTGCAGCCGGCGCGGCTCGCATGGGGCTCGGCGCCAGTCTGGGGGGTGTCTCGCATCCGGAGTCTCCCGGCGATGGAGCGGAACATCCCGCCGCCTGAGCCATTGAGCCCGCCACCGCCTGGATTGTCCCGAGCGGAAGAGCTGGTGAACCCGACGCTCTGGATGCTTCGGATCGACACCGCGGCGGCATCGCCTGGGGCGTGGGCGCCCGCGGGGGCGTACGCCTCGTTTTCGATGCACAACACCGGGAACGCGCCTTCGGGCGAGCTCCTCGACAGCGACATCTACGGACGGGTATCGCAGCTGGTCGAGCGCTTCATCGATCGGCAAGCAGGGTACTCCGTAGCCACCTCCGGCCCGCCCAGATCCACCTTCGCCATCGCCCCCGGCAGCCACGGCGACGTCTCGCCGACCTGGCCCCAGGATAGCCGATGCCCGCTGCCCCAGATGCGCTTGAGCCTCGAGCCCACAGGGCCGCTCATGCAGGCGCCGCTCGACTGGAACTGGCCGGCGGACCGCACGCTGGCGCAGTGCGACCGAAACGCGCGCCGGGCGCTGGAGTCCATCGCGCAGCGCATCGCCGCAGCGGCCGATGCGCTACATACTTCGCTCGCCCCCGGATCGGCGAACGTGACGCTTGCGCGGGCGTTCGAGACCCTGGACCTGGAGGACTCGTTTCAGCGCGGGACCCTCTGCCCTAAGCCAGCCACTGGACTGTCCAGCTTCGCGGGCGCCCCGGACTCCTACAGCCGCATGAAGGGCTGGCGCCTGCTGGGACTGTTCAAGATCGGAATCGAGGAGCCATCCGCCCGGCGTGAGCCCGGTGGGTGCCACGGTCACAAGCGGCAGCTGGTCAGCCCGTCATTCAACTACAAGGTGGCGGGGCTCAAGCTGCCCACGGCAATGCAGCTGGCCGTCGCCCGGGTGGGCGATCGGCTGCTCCTGTTCACGGCGGCGGAGGTCACCACGACGGCCGGCCATCGGCTCCGAACGGCCGCGCTCCAAAGCGCAGCTGGCGCGGGCGTGACCGTGAGCGATGCGATTCCGATCAGCCTCACCAACGGCTTCGTCCAATACGTCGCGACGCCGGAGGAGTACACCGCGCAGTACTACGAGGGCGGCTCGACCATCTACGGCCCGGACGAACTCCCGTTTCTTGCCGAGCACATTAGCGCGCTGACCGCCTCGCTGGGTGCCGAGCCGACCCTGGTGCTTCTCCCGATCGATTCCCGGCCGGGAAAGGTAAAGGCGGTGGTCGATCGCCCACCCGCGAGCGTGGTGGACTCCGCGCGGCTCCGCCCCCGGCTGACCCGGCCGCTGTGGTGCGGGGCGGATACGCTCTACGCCGCGTTCAGCGCCGGCGCGCCCGGCGAATGGCTCGGCGACGCGGGCCCGAGGCTCGAGCTGTTCGAGCGGGATGGGACGACCGCCGTGGCGTGGGACGACGACCCCAGGGTCGCGGTTTATCTCATGGGTGGGAAGCTCCCGAGGATCTGGCAGCTGCGCTTCACGCCGGGCAATGATCGGATTCATGAGCTCAGGCTTACTGGGAGCGGCGAGCGATACCGCTGGTCCTGCCGAGCCTCTTAGCGCGCTATCCCCTGTACTATCGTCTCAAGTCCGGGAGAAAAGATGTCGTGGTTGCGCCGCGCGGAGTGGCGCTCTGTGGCTGTAGATCGACGGTCCGTGACGAGCGAACAGCCATTTACCTGGATCGCAAACACGCTGGTGAATCCGGCTGGAACGCTGCCCGGCCGACATCGGCCTTGGCGACCCGGCGATCAGCTACAGGCCGGAGTAGCGACGGCCCGGATGTAGCCAGCCGCGAGAATGAGCTATACCTTGGCGGGGTAAGCTTCGTAGGTCCCAACCCGCAGCATCGGTGAACGGCACCATGGCCACCAACGTCAGCGACCGGAAGAAGGCGGGCGGCGGTACTCAGCTCGCCGAGGCCCCCGCCATGTCTCACGCTCCCGAAACCCCCGAAAGTCTCGACAAGGTCCGCGACATCTTGTTCGGCGGGCAGATGCGGGCGGTCGAGACCCGGATCCACAGCCTCGAGGAACGGCTGCTTCGAGAGCAACAGGCCCTGCGCGCCGACTTCGGCCGCCAGGTCGGGGAGCTGGAGGCGTTCGCCCGCAAGGAGCTGGGAGATCTGCTCGAGCGGCTGGCCGCGGAGCGGAACAAACGGAACGAGGAGCTCAAGGCGCTGGGGTCCGAGCTCCGGGAAGCGATTCGCGGCATCGAGAAGCGCCACGCCAAGCTGGAGGAAGCCGCCCACCAGGCAGACGCGACCTTGCGCGACCAGCTCCTGCTGCAGGCCAAGGCCACCTCGAGCGACCTCGGGAAGCTGTCCGACCGGCTGTCGGCCGAGCTCGCGCGGTCGCACCAGGAGCTCAAGTCCACGAAGACTGACAGCGCGGCGCTCGCCACCTTGTTCAGCGACCTCGCGTCCCGTCTTGGCGGAGGGCCGGAAAAGAACGGCCGGCGGAGCTGACCGCTTGAGCAGCGAGCCGTGGCGCGCCGGCGCCGGCTACGATCCGGCCGCCGAAGAGCTGGCCGAGCTGCGCGAGCTGCTGCTGGGGGCCGACCGGCGGCGGATTCGCGAGCTGGAGCGCCGCCTCGACGCGGCGGGAGTGACCGGCGAGGAGCTGGCCGAACTGCTCCCCGAGGCGATCGCCCTCCGCGCCCGGCGTGATCGCCAGCTCGCGCGCGCGCTCGCCCCCACCATCGAAGGCGCCATCAGCGAATCGGTTCGGCGGAATCCCCGGGAGATCGCCACCGCGATCTTCCCGGTTCTGGGACCGGCCATTCGGAAGGCCATCGCCGAAGCGTTCGCCGGGTTCGCCGCCTCCATCAACCGGGCGATCGAGCACAGCATCTCGCCCCGGGGTCTCGCCTGGAGACTGGAAAGCTGGCGAACCGGCGTTCCCTATCCCCAGATCGTCCTGCGGCACGCGTTGATCTATCGGGTGGAGCAGGTGTTCCTGATCCACACGGAGACTGGTTTGCTGCTGGCGCAGGCGGCGCCCGCCGATCGGCCGGTCACCGACGCCGACCTGGTCTCCGGCATGCTGACGGCCATCCGGGACTTCGTCGGTGATGCGTTCGGCCGCGAGCAGGATGCTGGAGGCCTCCGCACCTTCTGCGTGGGCGAGCTGACCGTGTTCGTGGAACAGGGACCGGCGGCGGTGCTCGCGGCGGCGGTCCGCGGTCAGGCGCCCGAAGAGCTGCATCCGCGGTTGCAGGAAACGCTCGAGACGATCCACCTGCAGTTCGCGGGACCGTTGGGCGAGTTCCACGGCGACAGCGAGCCGTTCGGGCCAACGGTGCCTCTGCTGGAGGAGTGCCTGGAGACCCGCCTCGCCACCGACCGGGGCGAACGGTCACGCCGTCGGCCCGCCTGGATTCCCTGGGCGGTTGCGGCCGTGCTGATCGCGGCCGTGGTTGGATGGCGGATGTATCGGTCGGCCCGGGAGTGGAACGGTGCGCTGGCCAGGCTCCGCGCCGAGCCCGGCATCGTGGTGGTCGACGCCGAGCGCGATTGGGGGCAATGGCGAATCTCTGGGCTGCGGGACCCGCTGGCCCCCGAGCCGGCCGCCCTGCTCGCTTCGGTGGGCGTCGACACGGCGCGGGTCAGCGGGCGGTGGGAGCCATATCTCTCGGGAGATCCGAAGTTCGTGAACGCTCGATCCTCGCCGGCCAGCGCGAGGCTCTCCATCGAGCGCGCGATCCGGCGCGAACGGGTGCTCTTCTCGGTCGGCTCGTCCGGGCTGGACGAGTCCGCGGTCATCGGGCACGTGTCCACCGAGTTCCGCCGGCTCGAGGCCCTGGCGACCGCGATCAACGGTCGCGCAATTCTCACGCTGGTGGGCCGGAGCGATCCCACCGGTTCGGACGCCGGCAACGCAGCCCTCAGCCGGCTCCGGGTCGAGGCGGCCCGATCTGCGCTGCTGGAGCGGGGAGTGGAGGCGTCGGCGATCGAAACCCGCGCGCTCGGCGCGACCAGTCCGCTCGCGGCGGCCGACCCGGTGGAGCGTTCGACCATCAATCGCAGCGTCTCGTTCGAGGTGCGAGTCGAATGATGCAGAAGAAAGTGTGCATGGTCGGGGTCTTCGGCACCGGAAAGACCAGCCTGATCCAACGGTTCGTCCATTCCCGCTTCTCGGAGCGATACCTCTCCACTGTGGGCGTGAAGATCGATCGGAAGGACGTCGACGTGGACGGAGCCGCCCTCACGCTGATCCTGTGGGACCTGGCGGGGCGGGACGGCTTCGAGGACATCACTCCGAGCTACCTGCGCGGATCGCACGGTATCCTGTACGTTGCGGACGGCACTCGGCGGGAGACCTGGGAGCAGCTGGGCGAGCTCAGGGCCCTCGCGCGGGAGGCCGCGGGCGACGTGCCTTCGGTGCTCGCGATGAACAAGGGTGATCTCACCGATCAGTGGGCGCTCCCGCGGAGCGAGGAGCAGAAGCTCGCCGCGAATTGGGACGTCGTGCGGACGAGTGCCAAGACCGGTGACGGAGTCGAAGAGGCATTTCTTCGTTTGGGCCGGGCGACAATCGCTCGGCGGGAGGCGAGCCGATGACCACGGCGACGGCGCCGACGGTGAGAGTCGACGCGTTCGGGCAGACCGACATCGGGCGAGTGCGGAAGATCAACGAGGACCACTTCGTGATCGGCGCGCTCCGTAAGGCGGTCGAGCTTCGGCAATGCAGCATCACGGATCAGCAGGTCTTCAACCGGTACGCCGGACCAGAGGCGCTTCTCCTGGTCGTCGCCGACGGCGTGGGAGGGCAGCCAGGCGGCGCGTTCGCCAGCGAGACCGCGATCACCACGCTGCTCGAGTATCTTGGCGAGGCCGCCGGGTGCTATCACAACCTCGACGTGCAGCGGGAGCATGAGTTTCTCGAGCAGCTCGAAAGCGGTGTGCGCCGCGCCCACGAACGGATCGTGATGGAGGAGGGCGGCAAAGGCGGGCCGGCCACGACGCTCACACTGGCGATGCTGGTTTGGCCTCGTGCGTACCTGGTCCACGTCGGCGACAGCCGCGCCTTCTATCTCAGGCGGGGCCGGCTCCGGCAACTGACCCGGGACCAGAACATGGCGGAGTTCATGGTCGAGTCGGGCGTATGGACCGAGGAGCAGGCCCGGCGGGCGAGGACCGGCGAGCTCCTGGTGAGCGCGGTGGGTGCGGCGGAGATGATGCCCTCGCTCGGCCTGGTGGACCTGCAGCCGGACGACGTGCTGCTGCTCTGCACCGACGGCCTCTGCAAGCACGTGCCCGACGAGCAGATCGCCGAGATTCTGGGACGAACCGAGACCGCAGAAGCCGGCTGCCGCGACCTGGTGGCCGCCGCCCTCGCGGGCGGCGGCACCGACAACGTCACAGTGGTCGTCGCGCGGGTGGCCGCGCCGCCGGATCTTACCGGTTGAAATCGGTCTCCGCTCGCGGTCTTCGTAGGGCGCTGGCGCCGATCGCCGTCGCATGCGCCACCGCGGATTCGGCCATTCCTGAGGTAAACGGGCCGTTGGTGCTCGCCGTCCGGCATCCGATTGCCGGCGCGGCCGTTCACGACGGCCGCGTGAGTACCTGGGGCACGACCGGGAACGGGCGGGCCACGCTTCGGGTGAACGGCCGCCGGATCAAGGTCGAGAGGAACGGTGCCTTCGTCGCATCACTTCCCGTTCCCGGGGGCCCCCAGCCCACGCTTGAGTTCAGAGCCCAGCTCGACGATCGGACCGTCAGCCGCCGCATCCAGCTCGCCCGGAGCAACCGCGCCGCGGCTGAGCGGCGCAGGGCCTCTGGTTGGGCCCTGGTGCGGCGCAGCGGCGTCGACCTCGCCGACAGCGCGGCTGCCCGCCTTCCGGTGAGCGCCCGTCAGTGGCCGGACGGGCCCTACGAGATGTCGCTGCCGATCGGTGCGCGGTTCCGCATCCAGGAGCGCACATCCGACGCGGTCCGCCTTCGGGTCTCGAACGACCGGGCGCTTTGGGTCTCGGCGCTCGAGGTGGATACCACGGCGTCCGCGCCCGGCGAGTACGATTTCGGTCCGGCCGACAGCACCTTCCGGGGCGGAGTGATCGAGCTCAGCATGGCCACACCCGAGCCGGTGGCTTCGACCGTGACGCTAACCGGGCGACAGCTTCGGTGGTCCATATTCGGGGCGCGGGATCGGCAGAAGGTCGTGACGGTGACGCTCACGGGACCCCCGTTCGGCTGGCGTACCCAGTGGACTGATGGGAAGCTGGTGCTTCAGGTCCGCCCCCCGCGGCGTAGCGCCCAGCTCAAGGGGATGGTGGTGGCGCTCGATCCGGGCCACCCGCCAGGGGGGACCGTTGGCCCGACCGGACTGCGCGAAGATTCGGTCGCGCTTGCAGTAGCAGTGGCGGCTGCCCGGAAGCTCGTACGTGCCGGCGCGCGCGTTCTGCTGATCCGCGCTGACCAGCAGCCAGTCTCGCTTGCGGCGCGCACAGCGGCCGCGGAAGCGGCCGATGCCGACGTGTATGTCTCGATCCACGTTGACGCTCCGTCGCCGGAGGACACCCCCTGGCAGGCCGACGGAGCGCTCGCCCTGTACCATCACGAGGCGGCGAAGCCACTCGCCATCGCCATGCACGAATCGATATCCCGATCGATGGGGCAGCCCAGCCGTGGTGTGCGGCATTCCAATCTTGTCGTCCTGCGCTCCGCCTGGTTCCCGGCGGTTCTGGTCGAAGGCACCTGTCTCTCGCTGCCGGAACGCGAGGCGTTGCTTCGAACGTCGGAGGGGATCACCGCTTACGCGGATGGAATCACTGCGGGCCTCGCGCGTTGGACAAGAGACTCCGCATGCCCGGATTGCAGTTCTCCGCCCCCTTGCCTGGATGTGCCCGGCTGTGAATAGTTGAGGCTTCACTGCCATCTCAGTATCGTGTCACACGCCCGACATCGGGTTGCCGAAACCCGTCCGGCAACGCCTCATATTCGCCAGCCAGTCCCGTTCGAGCTGTATCTGCTCGGCCTGGGACTGGTGGTGTGCATGGGGATAGCTGCCCGGGGTTTTCTGCTCGGTGTCGACCGATTCGTCTACCCCAAGGAATTCGCGTTCCAGCTGTTTGCGCTAGCGGCGGCCGTTGCGGCACTCGAGCGCGCCGGGCCACTGCGGTTTACCCGGCTCGACCTCCTGCTGACGGCGTTCCTCGGTTGGAGCGCGCTCGCCGCCATCGATGCGCCGAACGTCTGGTGGGCCGCTAACGCCATCGCGGTCAGCGCCGCCGGTCTCGTCGTTTTCTGGGTCACCCGCTCGCTTCGCGATCAGGGATACGAGCGCGCGCTGCTTGGTATCGTGTCCGTCGCCGTCGTGATCGTCGCTGTGGCGGCTCTTCTCGAGGCGTACGGAGCATTCGCGGTTTCCGGCAAGCGGAGTCCGGGAGGCGTGCTCGGCCACCGGAACCAGATGGCGCACATCCTCGTGCTCGGCACCCCGGCGTTGCTCCTGTTTGCGATGGGCGTGCGGCGACGTGTATTCGTGGCGCTCACCGCGTTGTCCCTCCTCCCGATCACCATGGCCCTCGTTCTCTCGCGCAGTCGGGGCGCATGGCTGGGCGGCTTCGCCATGCTGGGGCTTGTGGTCGGCACGCTCCCGCTCACCGGCCGCGCGCTGCGCGAGGCGTTGTCGTTTCGGCGGGCCGCGCTCTGGATCGGTGCCGCGGGCATTGGGATTCTGTTGGCGTTGCAGCTGCCCAATTCGCTCCGATGGACGTCGAAAACTCCGTACGTTTCGACCCTGAGAAATCTGGTCGAGTACGAGTCCGGCACCGGGCGCGGTCGACTGCTGCAGTACGCCAACACGATCCGGATGATTCGAGATCATCCGATTCTCGGAGTTGGTCCGGCAAATTGGTCGGTCGCGTACGCGTCCTATGCGCCACCTCGCGACCCGACGCACAAGCCGGACCACGTGGTCCCGGTCTGGCGGTACGCGAACGGTGAGTGGATCGGCACTGTAGCGGAGGTCGGACTGCCCGGCGCGGCGATGGTGTTCCTCGCCGGGGGCTTGTTCCTGCGCGAGGCGTGGAGGCGCCTGCGGCGGGGGACTGACAGCCACTCGGTATTGAGTGGGCTGACCCTGGCTTGCACGCTGATCGCCCTGGGCTGTATCGGCCTGGTCGATCCCATCATCCGTACTCCCGCCGGAGGCTTTCTCATCTTCGTCGTCCTCGGCGTCTTCGCGCCGCGACCCGGCGTGTGGCTCACGCTTCGGCAGGTCGGCCGGAGCCGGATGTTTCGAATCGCCTGCCTGCTGGTGGGAATGGGCATGGGCCTCGCCCTCAGCGCACGTCAGCTGGCTGCCGGCTTGATGTACGGCCGGCAAGGCACCCCCCTGCAGCTCACCCGGGCTGTCGCCATCCATCCGGGCGACTATCGCGCCCATATGCTCCTGGCCAAAGCCTGGGTGGAACGCGACCGCTGTGACCTCGCGCGGCCGCACATCGATCGGGCACAACGGCTCTTTCCATCGGCGACACTGCCGCGCCGATTGCGGATGCAATGCATGTCCGTGCTGACCGGAGGGAGGTGACCCGCCTCCGTCCCAGCAGGTGGCAGACCTGCGTAGGGCTGGCGGTCGCGCTCGCGGCCTGCCGTTCCGACGCACGCCGCGAGTTGCCCGAAGTGCCCGAGACGTTGAACACCCGAGTGATCTTCGCTCCTCGCTGCGGCAAGGTCTTCTTTTCCTCCAATCGCGATGGTCGCGTCGCCCCGTTCGCACTCGAGGCGCCGTTTACCGCGCCCGCGAGCCGCCTCGCCTACATCCGCAATCGCGACCTGCTGGCTCGCTCGGTCTCCGCCGACTGCGGCAAGCTTGCGCTGGTGGCTGACCAGGGCGGTGACGGGATCTACGACGTCTTTCTGTACGATCTCGCCGCGAGCAAGCTCACGAATCTCACCCGCACGAATCGTGAGAACGAAGGCGAGCCGGAGTTCTCACCAAATGGACGCCACCTCGCGTTTCTCCGAAACGACCGTCTGGTACTGTACGATGTCCCGGCATTGGCGGAGCGCACGCCGGCGGGTGCACCCGCAGCCTTCGTCTCGCTCGAATGGTCCCCGGACGGGCGACGCCTGTTCCTCGAGGACCGAGCCACGAGCATCTGGACGTTCGCTCCAAAGGATTCCACGTTCACCCGGCTCTGGACCGCGCCGCGCAAGGCGGACTCGCCCCGGTCGTTGCACGCCCAGGGGCGTTTCCTCTACTTCGCCTCCGATCACGAGTCCCAGTTCAGCCAGATATACGAGCTGGATCTGACGACCTCCGCGCTCCGCCGGGTCGCTCCGTCGGAGCACGACCAGTACTCACCCCGCCACGACGGTGCTGGCGGGCTCACGTTCCGCACAGCGGTAGACGGCAACATCCTCGGGCTCCGGCAGCATGACGGTGTCGTGGACACGATAGGTCCGAAGGCGGGTGTGGTCTATGACTTCTCTTTCGACTTCGGCATCCCCCTCTTCGTCTACGCCGGCGCCCGCCAACCGGCGTCGATCTATACGACCGATGGCGCTGGACGGATGCGTGATCTGTTGCACCGCCAGGTCGACGTGTATCAGCCCGCTCCCCTGCCGGTCCGCGGACGTGACGGCATGGTGCATTACGTGTTCGCTGACAGTCTGACCAAATCCTGGGTGGTCTGGCTGCACGGCGGGCCCAATGAGCAGGTGTCGCCACGCTACAATCTCTACTTCGACCACCTCGCACGGCTGGGTTACGGCGTGGTCGCGCTCAATTACCCGGGCTCGACCGGTATCGGGAACAAGTACGAGCTGCGGGATCTCCCCGAGTCGGTTCAGGTCGCGCGCCAGATCACGGGGGTCGAGGAGGGCATTGCCGACGTTGCAGCCGTGTACCCCAGCCTTCGCCGGTATGTGCTGATCGGCGTCAGCTATGGTTCGGCGATCGCGTTCCGGCACCTGCAGCGTCACGCCGCCGATGTGATCAGGTTCGTGGACTTCTCCGGTATCACCAAGGAGTCGAGCCCAGCGGAAGGGGGAGGAGCTCCGCACCCGTTGCCGCCGACGTTAATGATCTATGGCGAGAAGGATCCGGCCCAGCGGAGTGCCGCACGGCGCGAGCTGCTCAGGTACCGACAGAAGTGGATGGAGACCCGCCGCGTCGTGCTGGACCACGAGGGGCATTTCGTCAGTGGGCGCAAGAGCATCCAGCGGGCACTCGGTGAGATCGAGCGGTTCCTGATAGGCAGCGGTCGGCCGTTCGACGTCGTGATACTCGGCGGCCGCATCGCGGACGGGACGGGGAGGCCGCAATACTCCGGCGATATCGCGATCGTCGGGGGCCGAATCGTGCGCATCGTTTCCCCCGGAGGGCTCGCGGGAGCGCGAGCGCGGCGGCGGATCGAAGCCCACGGGCTCACGGTGGCCCCAGGGTTCATCGACATCATGGGCCAGTCGCACCTTGCGGCATTGTATGGCGACGGCCGGTTGATCAGCAAGCTGACCCAGGGGGTAACGACGGAGATCCTGGGCGAGGGAATCAGCGCGGCGCCGTTGAAGAGCCCGACGGGCGAGGGTATCCGCGCAGCGTTTCAGGGGCGGGGCGGATTTGGCCGATGGCTGGCCGCGATGGAGGCGCGTGGCATTTCGGCCAATGTCGGGAGCTTGGTCGGTGGCACCACCGTGCGGCGCTATGCGATGGGCGGCGCCCAACGCGCGCCGACCTGGGCTGAGCTGGACACGATGCGGGCCGTCGTGGAAGACGCGATGCGCGATGGAGCGTTCGGACTGGGGGCGGCGCTCGCCTACCCTCCGGGCAGCTATGCCTCGAAAGACGAGTTGGTGACCCTCGCACGCGAAGTGGCGCGACACGGCGGCGTGTACGCTACCCACCTCCGGTCGGAGGGTGATGCCCTGCTCGAGGCGATCGACGAGGCGCTGGAGATCGGACGCGCGGGCGGCGTGCCG
>DASSUE010000217.1:0-6360 GCA_035707305.1 Gemmatimonadales bacterium | reverse complement strand
CGACGCGGCCGACGCCTTCGCAGCGGCGTTCCGAATCCCCAACTTCCTTCAGAATCTGTTCGGCGAAGGCGCCCTGTCGGCGTCGTTCATCCCGGTCTACGCGAAACTGCTGGCGGAGGACGATCCCGAGGAAGCGGACCGCATGGCCGGCGCCGTGGGCTCCATGCTCGCGCTTACGGTGGCCGTGCTGGTGCTCGCCGGGGTGCTGCTCGCACCGGTGCTGGTGGACCTGCTCACGCCCGGGTTCGAGGGGGCGAAACGCGATCTCACCGTCCATTTGGTGCGGATCCTGTATCCGGGCGCCGGGCTGTTGGTGTTGTCGGCCTGGTGCCTTGGCATCCTGAACACCCACGGCCGCTTCTTCCTCTCGTATGCGGCTCCCGTGATCTGGAATCTGGCCATCATCGCGGCCCTCATCATCGGTGGCCGGAGCGGCAGCATGTTTCGCGTCGCCGAGTTTGCGGCCTGGGGCTCGGTGATCGGCAGCGCGCTCCAGTTCGGCATTCAGCTTCCCGCCGTCTTCGTGGTCGCGCGACGCCTCCGTCCCGCGCTGAGTGCCGGCTCCGCGCACGTTCGCACGGTCGCACGCAACTTCGGCCCGGCGGGGTTGAGCCGCGGCGTGGTGCAGGTCAGCTCATATGTGGACGCCGTCATCGCGAGCCTCCTCCCGACCGGAGCGCTTGCGGCCCTGAGCTATTCGCAGATGCTTTACACCCTGCCGGTGAGCTTGTTCGGGATCGCCGTTTCGGCGGCGGAGCTCCCGGCAATGTCCGGCGCCACCGGGGACGACGCCACGGTGGCAGAGCATCTGCGGCGCCGTCTCGACGGCGGTCTCAAACGCATCGCCTTTCATGTGATTCCGTCGGCCGTGGCGTTCGCAGCGCTGGGGCACGTGCTGGCGGCGGCCATCTTCCAGTCCGGCCAGTTCACCGCCGACGACAGCTACTACGTCTGGGGGATTCTCGCCGGGTCGTCGGTGGGACTGCTCGCGGCTACTATGGCGCGGCTCTACTCCTCCGCGTTCTACGCGCTCCGCGATACCCGAACGCCGTTTCGCTTCGCCGTCGTTCGGGTGGCCGTCGGCACCGTGCTGGGCGCGTGCGGGGCGCTGCTGCTACCCGAACTGCTCGGCCTGGAGCCGCGGTGGGGCGCCGCAGGGCTCACCCTGGCCGCCAGCATTTCCGGATGGGCCGAGCTCGGGTTGCTCCGCCGTGCCATCTCGCGGCGCATCGGTCCCATCCGGCTCGACGCCGGATACGCCGGGCGGTGCTGGTTCGCCGCAGTCGCCGCGGCCGCGATCGGCGTGGGGATGTGGGTGATGCTCCGCCGGCAGCATCCAGCCGGCGCCGCGCTGGTGGTGGTCTTCGCGTACGGGACTGGGTATTTCGCGATCGCGGCGGCACTGGGCATCGATCGGGCGCGGCGAACGCTCCGGCTCTCCTGACCCATTCAGAACACCGCCGCATGTAGTTTTCCAGTGGTATGACGGCTTCACTCAACGAGGCGCTCGCCCGCAAGCTCGACACCTTGCCCGACGGCCCCGGCGTGTACCTCTGGAAGGACGCGGCCGGCGAGGTGCTCTACGTAGGCAAGGCCAAGCGGCTGCGGTCTCGGGTGCGGAGCTACTTCGCGGATGACTATCCGTTCAGCGCCAAGCACCAGGTGCTGCAGCGTCTGATCGCCGACGTCGACACCATCGTCGTCCGGAGTGAAGCCGAATCGCTCCTGCTCGAGAACAATCTCATCAAGGAGTACCGACCGCGCTTCAACGTTCGGCTCAAGGACGACAAGAGCTACCCGTCGATCGCGATCACGCTCGCAGAGCCGTTCCCCCGGGTGCTGGTTACTCGCAGGCGCGACATCCCGGGCGCGCGCTACTTCGGTCCTTACACCGATGTGGCCCAGCTCCGGCGAACCCTGGCGATCATCCGTCGGCTGTACACGATGCGCAGTTGCGCGGACAATCTGCCGGTCGAAACCCGCGACCGTCCCTGTCTCGACTACCATATCGGCCGCTGCCGGGCGCCGTGCGTCGGCTGGCAGACGGAGGAGGACTATCGCCGGATGGTGAACGATGTCCTCGCGTTTCTGGAGGGCCGTACGCAGGACGTTCGGCAACGCGTGCGGGACGCGATGAGCGAAGCGAGCGCACGCGAGGACTACGAGCGGGCGGGCCAGCTTCGCGACGCGCTCCGTTGGCTCGAACGGCTGGACCAGCCGGCCCGGGTCGAGACGATCGGCCGCGTCGACGCGGACGTAGTGGGATACGCGCGCGACGGCGACGACGCGGTGGGCGTCCTGCTGCGGGTTCGGGAGGGGCGCGTGGTCGCACGCGACCACCGCTTCCTGGAAGGCGTCGAGGAGGAAGCGGACGACGCCATCCTGGGTGCATTTCTGGTCCGCTACTACGTCCCGGCTGAGTCCCGGGTCCGGCGCGCAGTGCTTCCGTTTCCGCCCGCGGAGATGGCGGCCATGAGTGAACTCCTTCCAGACGCCGAGTGGACCGTGCCGCAGCGGGGGACGGCCGCGCGCTGGCGGGAGCTTGCCGACGAGAACGCCCGGCACTTGTTGGAGAGCCTGCGGATCGAATCGTTCGAGACCGAAGAGCGGGCCGAGGATCCGGTCTACGCGCTGGGGCGCGACCTCGGCCTCAGCCAGGTGCCCCGGAGCATGGCGTGCGTGGATATCTCGCACAACCAGGGCCGCGACATGGTCGGCTCGCTCGTCTGGTTCGAGGGGGGCCGACCGAAGAAGAGCGAGTACCGCAAGTTCAAGCTCAAGGGGCTGGCCCACCAAGACGACTTCGCGGCGATCGCCGAGGTCATCACGCGCTACCTCACCCGGCGGCGCGACGAAGGCCGGCCGCTCCCCGACCTGGTCGTGATCGACGGCGGCAAAGGTCAGCTGGCCGCCGCGCGGGCAGCCGCGTCGGCGCTGGGCTTCGACACGCTCCCGATGATCAGCCTCGCCAAGCGGGAGGAGGAAGTCTTCCTGCCCCAGCGCTCAGACCCGTTGCGCCTCCCGCGGCGGAGCCCGTCCTTGCGGCTCCTGCAACGGTCCCGGGACGAGGCGCACCGCTTCGGCCTGGCCTACAACCGACGCCGCCGGAGCGCGCGAACCATCACCTCGGAGCTCCTGAACATCCCTGGGGTGGGGCCGAACCGGCGCCGCCTGCTGCTCGAGCGGTTCGGTAGCCTTGCGGGGGTCCGCTCGGCGACGGCCGCCGAGCTGGCGGCACTGCCGGGGGTATCGGCGGCACTGGCGGATCGCATCCTCACCCACCTCAAGGAGTCGCCGGGGTAGAGGCCTGCCAGGGTATATATTTCAGTGCTATGGCCGATACCCGGATCGCCATTCTCGACCCCGCCGCCGGCATCAGTGGGGATATGGTCTTGGGCGCCCTTGTGGCCGCCGGGGCGCCGGAAAGCTGGCTTGAGGGGCTTCCCGGCCGTCTGGCGGTGCCTGGGGTAGGCGTCGAGGTCGAACGGGTGGTGCGATGTGGCATCCGGGCCGTGAAGGTGAACGTTCGACTTCCTGGGGGTGAGATGGAGCTTCCCTCGGGAGCTCATGCTCGCCCTGCTGTTCCGCCGCACTCGCATTCGCACCCCCACGATTCTCACCCCGCCACTCACGACCAACATCATCCCCACCGCCACGTGGGCGAGTTGATCGCGCTCATCGAGCGCGCGCCGCTCTCTGACTGGGTGCGCGACCGCGCCATCGCCGCGTTCCGGCTCCTGGCTCAGGCCGAGGCGAAGGTGCACGGAGTGCGTCCCGAGGACGTCGCCTTGCACGAAGTCGGCGCCATGGATGCACTGGTCGACGTCGTCGCTGGGATCGAGGGGTTCGAGCAGCTGGGGATCCGCCGGATCTACCATCGACCGATCGCCGTTGGGACGGGGTGGGTGCGGGCAGCCCACGGTACGCTTCCGGTGCCCGCCCCGGCTACGTCGGTGCTTCTGGAAGGGCTGGAGATCGCACCGAACGGGCCGGTGACGGGCGAAGCCACCACGCCGACAGGTGCCGCACTCCTCCAGGTTCTGTCCTCCGGCCGGCCACCGGACCGCTGGCGGGCGGTTTCGGCGGGGAATTGGGGAGCCGGTGGACGCGATCCATCCGGATATCCGAACGCGCTTCGGTTGATCCTCGCCGAGCCGGTCGCGGAGGCCGGAGAGATCGTCCTCGTGTCCACCGATCTGGACGATTTGAGCCCCGAGTATCTGGATCCCCTTCGGGAGGCGTTGTTCGCGGCGGGAGCCGTGGACGTGCAGGTTTGGGCAACCCAGATGAAGAAGGGACGGACTGGCTTTCGAATCGAGGCTCTCGCGTCCCCGGCGGATGCCGACCGGGTCACCGAGGCGTTCTTCCGAAACAGCACCACGGCGGGCGTGCGGCGACTCAACGCTGAGCGCACGACCCTGCCGCGACGGGAACTCCAGCTCGAGGTCGCGGGAGGCAGCGTGCGCGTGAAAGTGCTCGACGGCCCCGGGGGTCCACGGGCGAAGCCGGAGTATGATGACGTTGCAGCGGCGGCTCAGCGTTCCGGGCGGCCGATGCTCGAGCTGGCAAGAGACTTGCAAAATCGCGCCCTTGACCTCGTCGCGGCGGCTACGTCGCGCGAGCGAGACCCATCGCTCAAGGAGTCAGAGTGATTAGGCACACAGTGACGCTCGCCGCCCTCGCGGCACTGCTTCCCGCGGGCCGCGCCATCGCCCAGGGCAACGAACGCGTCATCAACGAACTCGCCAAGCAGAATCAGTTCTTCCCACCCGCTTGCAGTGCCGCGATCGGGGATGCCAAGGCCAACGACGCCGCCAAGGCACTCCGGAACGCCATCAACGAGAAGGATCCCGCCAGCCGGAAGAGTGGGCTGGCCGAGGCGCAGTCAAAGGCGCGCGAGGCCGCGGCGAGCGGCAAGGGCGCTACGGGGTGGATCTACCTCGGGCGGAGCTATCTCTACGCCGGCGACCTGGTGGGAGCGGATACCGCGTTTACCAGGGGCGAGAAGCTGGCTGCCGACTGCAAGGAAGACATCAACCGATTCCGCGAGGCCGCGTGGGTGCCATTGGTGAATGCGGGCGTCGACTTCGTCAACGCGAGCAAGACCGATTCGGCGCTGGCGCTGTTCCAACAGGCCAACATCATCTATCGCGACAAGCCGAATGCCTACGCCGGCGTCGGCGCGATCTACGCGAACCAAGGCAATAACGACAGCGCGATTGTTTACCTCCAGAAGGCCACCGAGGTCGCCGCAGCCAACAAACAGGACGAGGATCGCAACGTCACAGCGTACAACCTCGGCCTGGTGCAGACCCGGGCGAAGCGATACGAGGACGCCGTCAAGACGCTGGAGCAATATCATACCTGGGCCCCCAATGACGTGCAGGGCGCCAAGGCGCTCGCGGCAGCGTATCGAGGCGCGGGACAGGCCGACAAGGCCGCTGCGCTGGAGAAGGAGGCCGGACTGCCCCCCGGCGAGGTGCCGGGCGCGGGTGACAAGAGCAACGAGCTGTTCCAGCAGGGGGTCGCCGCATTCGACGCGGGCAAGTTCGCCGAGGCCGGGGATCTGTTCGGCCAGGTGTACGCGGCCCAGCCGTACAACCACGATGCGCTGGTGAATCAGGCGACGGCCTATTACAAGGCGAAGGACGCGGCCAAGTTGTTGGCTGCCGCGGAACAACTGGTGGCGGTTGAGCCGCTCAACGACATCGGCCAGCAGCTGTTGATGGAGGCGTATCGCTCAGCAAAGCAGCCCGACAAGCAAATCGAGACGACCGGGCGGCGGCTCGCGATGCCGGTCAAGCTCGAGACCAGGGGGGTTAAGCTCAGCCCGACGAACGTCGAGCTTACGCTCATGGCGACCGGACGGGAGGCCAGGAACGCGCGCGGAGCGGCGATCCCGCCCAAGTCGACTGCGCTGGTTTTCGAGCTGCTGGGGAGTGGCGACGCGGTGCTCGCCACGCAGGAAGTCACCGTCCCCGCGCTCAAGCCCGACGCTACCCACGAAGTCAAGGTGGCGGCGCAGGCCAACGGGATCACCGGCTGGCGCTACAAGGTGGCGTCCTAGCGGAGGAACGGGCGTGTCGGGACTCGAAACCCAGCCGGGAGCGGGGGCAGGGCTCACGACCACGCAGGCGCCGTTCATCGAGCAAGCTCAGCGGGAGGGTAGGCTCTACATCTCGCAGCCATGCGAGTTGTACAGCGAGGCCCAACCACGAGGCCTGGCGGCGGGTGTACCATCGCATGGTGCCTCGCTGGCGACATTACGCGAACCCGCGGTTCCTCGACGGCATCGACAATCTCTGTCTTGATGCCGATCGGGTTCCCCAATTGGACGACGTGAACCGATTTCTCAGCCCG